>DASWUZ010000089.1:0-8916 GCA_036401395.1 Acidisarcina sp. | reverse complement strand
GCCGGTGAGACTGCGACCAGCGACGCCGTCGCGGGCGGCCTGATGGACAGCATGACCGGAGCTCTGTCCAATCTGGACGGTGATCAGAAATCCCTGTGGGTCGTGCCTTCAACTGTTGTTCGCAGCCAGCATGTCGATGACCCCTCGTCGGCGCTGGCCAAGCTTGGGGCCACGCTGGTGGTCAAGGGAAGCATCGCGCATTCGGGTAAGTCGGTGACGCTGGTTGCAAACCTCATTAACACGAAAACGATGGCGCAGATCGGCGCGGCGACAGCTTCAAACCCCGACGGTGACCTGGCTGCTGCACAGGAGCAGGTGGTTGTGCAGCTGGGGCGGATGCTGAATGTGTCCGTGGGGCGTGGCGACGCAGCCCATGCGGCCAGCAGCAGCGCGCCCGCTGCTTACGACCTCTACCTTGAGGCCCTCAATTACATGCAGCGCTTTGATAAGCCGGGCAATCTCGACCTTGCTCTCGCCCGGCTAGAGACCGCAATCAAAGAAGACCCGCAATTCGCGATCGCTTATGCCACCCAGGGCGAGGCTTACCGCTTGAAATATGAGGCGGACAGCGACGATAAGTGGCTGAAGCTGGCGAGTGCGAGCTGCGAGCAGGCGATCAAGTTGAATCCGTCCCTGCCGGGTGCTTATGTGACGCTGGGGGACATCCATGCCGTTACAGGGCACCCGGAGTTGGCCGCGGACGAGTTTCAGCGTGCGCTTTCGCTCGACTCGCGAAACCCGGCGGCGATCAGTGGGCTGGGTTGGTCGTATGAACACTCGGGGCGAATAGCTGAGGCGGAAGCCGAGTATAAAAAGGCGCTGGTCCTCAGGCCCGGAGACTGGTACAGCATCGACCGGCTTGCTCTGTTTTACGAGCGCCAGGGCCGCTATCAAGATGCGATCGCGCAGGTGAAACAGGTGATCGAGTTGACCCCGGATAACCGGAACGCTTATTACGATCTGGGTGCTTTTTACCTCGAGGCTGGGGACGCGGCGAACTACAAGGCGGCCGAGGATGCGCTGAAGAAGTCGCTGGAGATCAGTCCCAATTATCCTGCGTACGGAAATCTTGGCCTCCTTTACCTTGAGGAGAAGAGATATAAGGAAGCGGCAGAGATGGTAGAGAAGGCGCTGGCGATCAACGACCAGGACATGCTGCCGTTGAGCTATTCTGAGCTGGCTTATCGCTGGCTGCACGATGATAAGAGGGCGGACGCGGCCCTGGGGCGGATGCAGAGTATGGCCGAGGCCGAGGTCAAAGGCAATCCCCAGGATGCGGAGGCCCAGTCATGGCTGGGGCTGGCATACGCCAAGCGTGGCCTGCGTGGCAGGGCTTTGCCGCACCTGGAGGCCGCCATCGCGCTCGCTCCGACGAACCAGCAGGTGCTGGTCAACACCATCGAGGCCTATGTTATTATTGGCGACGATGCGACCGCACTTGGCTTGATGCAGCAGGCAAAGCAGGGTGGCGTCGCGCTTCCAGACTTGAAACTTGAACCCAGAATGCAGCCGTTATTGTTGAAGACGAAGGCGTAGTCAAACCAGAAGAGGAGCAAGCACATGAGCACTCATGAGAAGACCCAGACTGAGGTACCAGCAGAGGAAGCAACGCAATTAGGTGGTGGGATCCACGCTGAGCACGCGATCAAGGAGCACGGATTGCCGGGAACCGCAGCGGTGCCGGCTGCGATCAAGGAACATGGATTGCCCGGTCACGCGGCGCCCATGGCCATCAAGGACCGCGGCCTTTAGCGGCTGGCTAGCGTGAGGCAACGGTAACGGCGCAAGGTCCGCTTGGGAAATGGCCAGACGTCCACGGACCTGCATGTTCGCTGGATTCGTGCCGATGTATAAGAATTATCGATGTACGGGCGCTCATGGCGTTCGCTGTAAGCTATAAGACAGTCGACCGTTTATGAGCTCATCCAATTCCAATGCAACCCTGTCCTATATGGATGGGGAACACATGCGGTTTGTCCGGCTTGACCGTCTGCCTTTCTCGGTAGGTCGCCTTCCCGAACGCGACCTTGTCCTGACCCATAAGTGTGTCTCCCGCGACCATGCGGTGCTGCTGCGCGAAGAGGACAACTACTTCGTCGAAGACCGTGGCAGCCGGCATGGGACTTTTGTAAACAGCGAACAGATCCAGCGCTGTCTGCTGCATGACGGCGACACGATCCACATCGGTTCGATGAATGGGCCGATGCTGCGCTTCCGCAACAGCAATTCAGACACCAACAGCAGCGGCGAGTTGTTAAAAGGGTTGGGGGAAGTCACTTCACCGAAAGACCTTGGCCGGTTGAGCTGGTTTCTCGATGCAGCCCGCAAACTGAACGAAGTTGGCGCGGTCGAAGAGGTACTCGTTGCGCTGGTGCAACTTACCCTGCAACTAACGCGGGTAGAGCGCGGCTTCGTCTTTATGCGGGACAAAAAAACCGGCGCGATGAAGATGGTACTGGGCCGGAACGCCTCTGGGGTTGCGCTTCAGTTGGATGAAACGATCTCTCAGCGGGCGATTCAGCAGGCGACCGACAGTGCTTCAAAATTTATAGTCACGGATACTTTGCAGGACCAGCTCGCTTCCCCATGGATGAGTGTGGTGGCGAAGAACATTCGCAGCGTGTTTTGCATCCCGCTGCGTAAAAGGACGACGGAAACCGGGATGGTCCAGGAAGAGATTCTAGGGCTGCTCTACCTTGACAGCCGCCTTGAGCCCGGGACGCTGACCCACGTCGACGACCAGCTGCTCGAAGCGATCTCAAAGGAAGCCGCGGGGCTGATCGAGAATACGATTCTGGCCGAGTCGGAACGGGATGCGGTTGCCTACCGCCAGGAGTTGAACGTAGCGGCCCAGATACAGCAGGGGCTGATGGCCAACAACCTCCCGGTACTGAAGTATGCGACTCTAAAGGCGCAGAGCGTGCCTTGCAAGGAAATCGGCGGAGACTTTTACGACGTTACGGCCATGCCCGATTGCGTCTGCATCACCGTGGCCGACATCTCCGGCAAGGGGATTTCGGCCGCTATTCTGGCAGCGAGTTTGCAGGGGTTGATCTATGCCCAAATGGTGGCGAGGCAGCCTCTTGCGGACATCGCATTGCTGATCAACCGGTTCCTGTGTGCGCGTGATGTAGGCAAGTACGCGACCCTGATCCTGATGCGCCTCTACCCGGATGGGCGCATAGAATACCTGAACTGCGGACATGTGCAGCCGCTGGTCGTCTATAACGGTCAGGTGAGCCATTTGACGAACGCCAACCTGGTCGTGGGCCTGCTGCCCGAGGCCAGTTATGAGTCGGCGGTACACCAGATGAAGCACGGAGAGCGCCTCTTCCTGGTAACGGATGGGGTAACCGAGGCCGAAAATGGCGATGGGGATTTCTATGGCGACGAGCGTTTGGAGGCGGCCGTGAGTACGCTCGATCTGGAGAGCGTTCTACGGCAGGTCACGGACTTTTGTGCTGGCGAGCCCGCCAATGACGACTGCACGATGCTCGAGGCGTGCTACCAGGCCTGCCTGTAACTATAAATCCGCAAAATCTAGAGTCGCGAAAAGAAATTGTGGCCGATAGAGCAATCTGAAACATACCGGCGGCTCTTCGCGTATATAGGCTAACGGTTGTAAGGCTCTTAGCTCTGCGGATCGGCGGCTGTTGGGTCATGCCACTGACGCTGCCCTCTGGCTCCGCGGGAATATTTTGCTGTGGTTGAATCTGGCAGTACAGGGGCTGCATCCAAAAAGACAATTATGACCCGGAGGGGTTTTTATGCGTTCTGATCTGGTTTATTCGGCGGCTGTGAAGCTGCCTAACCGCTATACGCTGTGTTTGACAGTGTCTCGAGCTGCTCGCAAGCTCCACATTCCGTCCACGGCTACTGAAGTAACGATCAACAAGGTATTGTCGGGGATCGCTTCTGGTGAGTTTGGCAGGGCCGGCGAGATGCTTCCCGAGGAAGAGGCAGTCGAAATTCGTAAAGCAGTAAAGCGTCACCTGGCCGTCACGGCGGAGACCGAAGCACAAGCTGCCTGATTGCCCGTTGCGCTTGAGTAGTGCTTAAAGCTAAATGCAAAAGAGGGACAGCCCTGGGTGCCGTCCCTCTTAGTGTTTGGCGGTGATGATGCCACCCCTACTGCATGGAGTTGTGGGCGCTTTCCTTTTGCGTTGCCACCTTTTCGGCATTGCGCTCCAGGGCCTCAGCCTGAGGCATGTAGTCGATAGCTTTGTTGATCATGGGGTCCCACTCAGCGCGGGCTTTGAGGCCCTCCTGCTGGCCAAACTGGGAGGTGAAAACGTCAGCCTTGATATTGGCCTTGACCCAGTCCATCACGCCGTTGAGGTCCTGCTCGGTGTAAGGGATTTCCTGGGCAGTTAGAAATTGCTTGAACTCCCCGAGCACCGCGTCGTCGACCTGGAAGTCCTTCTGAATGGTTCGATTCGCCAGGTAATGCTTGGCGAAGTTGAAGAAAGCGTAGTGTTCTCCGAGCACGTCCTGGAAGTGATTAGCTTTGGGGGTCTCGATCTTATCGTCGGGGGTGATGCCGCCGCCCCCGTAGACGGTCCGGCCGGAGTCGGTGAGCTTGACTTCCCGGTCTTTGGGGTCCTGCGGAGCGCCGTGGTTGTAGTAGTAGTCATAGAGCGAAACGCCGCTGTAATTGCGCTGAATGAGCCGGCCGCTGGGCGTGTAGTAGTGGTAGGTGGTCAGCGCAAGGCCGGTGTTTTCAGAGAGCTGGTAGACGGTCTGGACTAGCCCCTTGCCGAAGGTGGTTTCGCCGACGATGAGTGCGCGGTCATGGTCCTGCAATGCGCCGGAGACGATCTCGGCGGCTGAGGCGGTGCCCCGGTTGACGAGAACGACCACCGGGTATTCGCGACCATTGTTGCCGCGTGAAGCCTTGTAAATCTGGTCAGGGTAAGCGCGTCCGCGCTGCGAGACGATCGTCTGGCCGCGGCGCAGGAACTTGTCGCAGACCGCGACGGCTTCGCTAAGCAGGCCACCGGGATTTCCCCGCAGGTCAAGCACGAGGCCGTGGAGTTCCCCGAACTGATCGAGCGCGTCAGAGATTTCGCGGCCCGTGGTTTCCTGGAAGTTTTTGAGGTGGATGTAGCCTATCCCGGGACGAATCTCATACTTTAAGTCGACGCTCGGGTTGGGGATCTCATCGCGCACCAGGTCAAAGATGAGGGGCTTTGAAGCGCCTTCGCGGGCGAAGGTGACTTGAACGTGGGTGCCTTTGGGCCCCTTGAGCATGTTGGCGACTTCATCGGAGGCCATGTTGTCCGTGACCTTACCGTCAACGGCGACGATCTGGTCGCCCGGCCGGACGCCCGCGCGGAACGAAGGCGTCCCCTCGATGGGGTAGACGACGACGATCTTGTTGGCCTGCGGCTGGATCAGCATGCCGACGCCGTAGTATTTGCCGTGCTGGTCTTCGCGCATCTTGGCGAAAGACTTGGGGTCGTAGAAGCTCGAGTGCGGGTCGAGCACGCGGAGCATGCCAGGAATCGCTCCGTCGTAGATCACCTTGCCGGGCTTGTCCCCGTCTATCGGCTCTGCGTAGTTCTGCGAGACGATGTCGTAAACATTGGTGAACGAGCGAAGGCTGTCGGTAAGCGTCGTCTCGTCTGTCTTGGCTTGAGCGCCGACGTTCTGGCTGACAGTGATGCCTGCAATGCCGCAGACGGCAAAAAATATGACGAGGAAGACAGCTGTCTGGCGGGAGCGTGAAGGCATATTGCAGGTGTCCTCGGACGCCGGAAAGTCTGTCAGGCCAGGCAGAACAACGAGTGCAGCCTCAGCAGCGACCGGAAGCGTTTCAGGTCGAAGTATAGCATTCAGACCGAGCTGTTCGCGGCCGGCTGGCGACCCCGTTTTGATGAGCTGAGCATCCATTGCGGTGGGCTGATGGTTATGCTGACGCTATGACTGGCTTTCGATACCAGCGGTGTTTAGAATGACGGAAGTGGAGCCCGTACAGGTTTGAGCGCTTAGAGATGGGCCGGAAAGCGGCCCTGGCAGCGTGGGTGCGCAGTTCCCCCTAGAGATATTTATACCGATGAAATTCAGATCTTCGCAGTTCCCGTCCTCTTCGCGTTTCGTGCTTTTGTTTCCGCGTACATCAGCGACCGGGCTGGCTTTGTTTGCCATCTTGGCCGGTGGCGTCACGCTCAGCACTTCTACCGCTGGCGCGCAGACGGCCCGCTCCACCGGCGCCCCGGCAGTGTCGCAGGCCTCTACCCAGGCTTCACCTTTTGGTGGAACCATCGTCGAGGACGTCATTGCCCGCGTCAACGACCAGATCATCAGCCGCGCCGATTTCGAACGCGCCGAGCAGGATTTAGAACAGCGCGCAAAACAGCAGAACCTGACTCCCGCGCAAGTTGAAGCGGAGCGGAAGGACTTGCTGCGCGACCTGGTAGACCAGCAGCTGTTGCTCTCCAAGGGCAAGGAACTCGACATTAATGGCGAGACGGAACTGATCCGCGAGTTGAACGAGATTCGCAAGGAAAACCACCTCGACACGATGGAGGACCTGCAGAAGGCGGCCGAGTCGCAGGGCGTCAACTATGAGGACTTCAAGGCGAACATCCGCAACCGGATCATCACTCAGCAGGTGATTAGAGATCAGGTCGGGCGCCGCCTCAATATCACCCAGGCGGATGTGCAGCGCTACTACGAGAAGCATAAGAGCGAGTACATCAAGCCGGAGTCGGTGCGGCTGGACGAGATCATGATTCCGGCGACGGATCCGGCAGCGGTGCCTGCGGCCATGGCGAAGGCCAACGACTTCGAGACCCGTCTTAAGGCGGGGGCAGATTTCGATTCGCTGGTAAAAGAGGCTTCGGCAGGGTCGGCTAGTCCCGAGGGCGGCGACCTTGGTTCGTTCCAGCGCGGGAAGCTTTCGAAGGTCCTTGAAGACAAAACCTTCGCGGTAAAAGCCGGTGAGATCACGGAGCCGATCCAAACCCGGCAAGGCGTCATTATTCTCAAGGTGACGGAGCACACGGCGGGCGGCCAGGCGCCGCCGCTCAAAGACGTGCAGCCGCAGGTCGAGGATGCGCTCGCGCAGGAGCGGGTGCAGCCGGCGGTGCGCGCCTACCTCGCCGAGGCGCGGCAGGAAGCTTACATCGTTTACAAGCCGGGTTTTGTGGATTCGGCGGCAGTGGTCAGCCCCAATCCGATCGTTTATAGCGCCTACACTCCCCCGGCGACGAAGAAGAAAAAGAAGGTGAACCGGACGCGGTATCGCGGCAGGGTGCGGCGTGGCTCGGATACTCAGACTGCCAGCGCGCCGCTGGGCGGGCCGCTGGGTGCCGGCGCAGCTACCGGGACAGGGGGTGCTCCAGCGGGAGTGCCGTCGCTCGCCGATGCACCGCACGGTACGCCTGCCGGTGGTGAGACCGCGGCGGCTGGTTCGAGCTCTGCGGCTCCGCCGTCGACTGAGATGGCAAACAATGTTCCCGCGCCTGCGCCCGGTTCTGTGACCGGAAATAATTCTGCGCCCGCAACGAGTGATATAGCCGCTGGGAAGACGCGGGAGTCAAGCCGCAAGAAGTCAAAAGACGCGGCCAGCACGATGAAGCCGGGCAAGAAAGAGAAAATTCGGTTCGGGCAGGCGCCGCGTGAGACGCTGCCGGGCAACGACAACACGCGCAACATCGATGCTCATGCGACGACCGATAGTTCGTCTGCGGCGACTGACAGTTCCTCTGCTGCGCCCGATCAAATGCAAGTAGCGGCCGCCGATATTCCCCCTGAGTCACCGGCGGCCCCCAGGGAGGGCAAGAAGCGTTACAGCGCGCGCGCCAAGCTGCCCAAGGTGAAGAAGTCCAAGACCCCTCCTGTGGATCCGCTTGCGCCTCCACCCCCAACCGACGAGGAAACGGCCACGCAGAAGACGCAGGACCAGCCGTTGGGCCTTGCTGGGGACACGATGAAGCCCGCCAAGGTGAAGAAACCAAAACCCACCGAGAAGACCCGCTTGCAGGATGGCAAAAAGCCGCTTTCAACGAATGGGGGAACGACCAATGGGGAGACGCCTGCGGCTACAGACCAGACCCCGGCGCCTTCGTCGGCTCCCGCTGCTCCGCTGGAAACGAATCCTGTGCAAACGCCGCCCACGGGAAGGCAGGGCGTTCCCACTCCGGGGGACGGCAGCTCGACCACCCCGCCTCCACCGCCGCAGTAGCCAACAGGTCGCGAGTATAGTCACGGAATGAAAGACCTCTTCGTAGCCGACCTGGCGAAGCACGAAAATCAGACTGTCGTCGGATTTTTCGTAGCTGCGTCAAAGCAGCTGCGCATGAAGAAGGGCGGCGGGGAGCACTACCTCGCGCTCATACTCGCTGATCGCACCGGCCAGCTTGAGTGCCGCATGTGGGACAACGCGGTCGAGTCTTCTCCCAGCTTTGAACAGGGCGACATCGTCAAGGTCAAGGGACAGGTCTGCCGCTACCAGGAACGTCTGCAGATCAATGTGGAGCTGATTCGCGGCGCGCTTGAGGGCGAGTACGACCTTGGCGATTTCCTTCCGAAAACAACCAAAAATGTCGATGCGATGTGGGCGGAGCTGCGCGGGTATGTGGAGAGCTTCACCGATCCTCATCTGAAGGCGCTACTGCATTCTTTTCTTGACGACCCTGAGATTGCGGGCCCGTTGCAGGCTGCTCCGGCAGCCCGCGCCATGCACCATGCCTGGATCGGCGGCCTGCTGGAGCACGTCATTTCGCTGCTCGGTCTGTGCGACCTGACGGCGCGCCATTATCCCGAGATCAATCGCGACCTGCTGCTGTCAGGCGCCATGCTGCACGATATTGGCAAGCTGCAGGAGCTGCGCTGGGCGTCCGGGTTCGAGTACACCGCCGAAGGCACGCTGCTCGGCCACATCACCATCGGAATCGGGATGATCGACCGCAA
>DASWUZ010000088.1:0-10609 GCA_036401395.1 Acidisarcina sp. | reverse complement strand
CGGTCCGCCCACATCGGCAGCGCGGCAGGCAAAGCCATCGCGCGTGGCCCGTCGAAACGGCGGCTGATCGCGGTCCGCGACTACCGCCTCTGCGAGCACCCGGCCCTGCGACTCAAGCAAAGCTACGTTTTCGGTACACTCTGCCCCGTGACCGGTGAGCGCGCCGCGCAACTCCTCTGCATGCAGCCGCACGATTGCTGCGGCTTCTTCGTAGCTGAGTAACGGGAGAGATTCCGATTGAGTCACGATTGGATTGTATCGCCGCCTGCCGCACGGTGAGTTGCTTGTACACGGTTCAGGGCCTAATGCCTCGCTTCAGCAGGTCGCGAGAAGTGACGGCTCTCCATGCAGGAAAAAGCGATAGTGGATATGCAAACGCCCATCCACCACCGCCTCTATCCAAAACGTCGAAAACCCTACTTTTTGCCTGCCTTGTAAGTCGTCCTCACAGTGGAGGAAACCTCGGCAAGTATTGCCTTCACGTCCGGCGCGAAGGGACCAGTGGGCGACAGCTCAAGATACTTTTGATAAGCCTCGATGCAGCCCGGGGGCGGCAGGATTTTCCCAGTCTTCTCGTCGATCGTGGCTTTACCGAGCAGCGCCTGGCCCTTCAGGTAGTAGGCTTTTGAGGAATTCGGGTCGGCAGCGATCGCCTTATCGGCAGCCGCTGCCGCCGCATCCGGCTGATTGACGCGTGTATAAATCACCGCCTGGTTGGTGTAGTACATGCCGGCCTGGCTTGGATTCGCCTTGACCGCAGCATCGTAAGCCGCCGCCGCTTCGGGCAACTTGCTTTGATTGGCATATAGCTCGCCGAGGGTGTTGTCGACATTGCCCTGCAACTCAGGGCTCGGCTTCTTCGAAGCCAGATCAAGCTCAAGCGCCTTCTTCAAAGACGTCTCGGCGTCATCGTACTTCTTCAATCCTGACTGCGCGGTCCCTAGTTCCATCCACAAAATGGCGGCTGTAGGCATGGCCGCCGTGGACTGTTGCATAAGGGTCTCAGCCTCGGCGTAGTCGTCCGCCGGAACGTTCGGTTTGCCGCCGTCTGCGGTACACTTCGCAGGATCGGAGTGCCCCGGCATCGCCTTTCCTGTGCTGTCGAGACAAGGACCCGCCTTGGCCCGGACGTTATCTTCGCGGGCCTTGATCAGGTTCGCGTTAAGGGTCTTGATGCCGGCATTTTCCTTGAGAATGTCCGCGTTCTTCTTGCGCGTCTCTTCGACCGCCTTTTTCTCCTCTGGCGTCATCTTCGACACATAGGCGGCGCGCGTCATGTCAAAGTCCTGAGTGAAGTCCGCACCCGCCGGAATCTTCACTTCGGTGTATTGATCCAGTACCTTGTCCTTCGCCATCGCGCCCTTGCGCACAGAGATGGAATACGTCCCGGGCTTGATGTTGTCACCCTTGTAATCGCCATTGGCGTCCGAGGTGAAGGTATAGCGCGGATTCGTCATCGAGGGATCGTCGGAGATGATGACCGTGGCATCGGCCACCGGCACCCCGATCGCGTCCTGAATATGACCGTGTATCTTGGCAACCTTTTCCTGTGCTATGGCCGGCATTGCCGCCAGTAATACTGCGGCAAATATGAGTGTTAACTTTCGCATTAGTTTTTCTCCTCGGGACTCGCCGCCGCCAGGGCTCGACATCCATCGACAACTTCTACCAACTCGCCAACTCCACTGCCCAAACAAGCCGCCACTATCTGAACACTCCACCCTCTACTTTGTCGCGTATGCAACCGGCCGCACTCTACCTGGCCGCGTAGACGATAGGGTCTGTCATCCCTGCCTCCCGGAAAGCCCTGAGCCTCAGCACACAACTGTCGCAGACGCCGCAAGCCTCCTGCTCCCCCGAATAGCATGACCACGTTAAATGGAATGGCGCAGACAATTCAAGGCCGAGCGCGATGATCTCGCTCTTGCGCATATGGATGAGCGGAGTGACCACTTCGATGTCTCCCTCCCGCGTGCCCATGCGAATTACCTGTTGGAACGCCTCATAATAAGCAGGCCGGCAATCCGGATAGCCGGAGCTGTCCTGCTCCACCGCCCCGATAAAGACCCGCTTAGCCCCCAGCACCTCCGCCCAGCTCACCGCCGCCGACAAAAAGTGCGCGTTGCGGAATGGCACATACGTCACGGGAATCGAATCCCCAATCTGCTCCCCCGAACCCTCAATTGCCGGAGTCTCCGGCACTGGAATCGCCGTGTCCGTCAAAGCCGACCCGCCGATCTGTCTGAACAGATCGATACGAAGCGCTAAAAACTGCCGAAAACCGAAATGGTCAGCCACCCCGCGGGCGCTTTCGAGCTCCTTACGCTCCGTCCGTTGGCCATAACTGAAGTGCACCGCATAAGCCTCACAATCCCTCGCCGCAAGCGCTGCGCACACCGCAGAATCCATCCCGCCGGAGAGGCAGACGACCGCCCTCGGCCACCCCTCGCCCGCTACGTCCCGGCCATACTTTTCCTTCATTTCCACTTCTAAATGTTAATGCTTTTTCCCATCCGGGCAGTGGCCCATCGTTCATTCCAAGGCTTGTGCCCGAGTGGTATACTCCGCAGAAACTAAATGCCGCCGAAGGATTGACGGAGAAAAACTTGAGCGCTGTCGCGACAATATTATGCATCGACGATGAAGCGCTCGGTCTGCACATTCGCAAGACCGTCCTCGAGAAAGCAGGCTACCGAGTCCTGACCGCCACCGATGGCGCCAGCGGACTCGGCCTCTTCGATTGCGAACCCATCGACGCCGTCGTACTCGACTATTCCATGCCCGGCATGAACGGGGGACAGGTCGCATCGGCCATGCGGAGGTCAAAACCCGGGATCCCTATCATGCTCCTCTCCGCTTACATGCATCTACCGGAAGACGTCACTAGCGAAGTGGATACATTTGTAACCAAAGGCGAGGGCGCCCAGGTGCTGCTCAGTAAAGTCGCACAACTGGTTGAATCCGCGCGCTCAGCGGAAGGCGGAAACGGTTGAACGTTCGGCTCTTCAAGAAAATACTTGGGCAGGCGCTGCTCGTACCTGTCCTGCTGCTGCTTGCCGTCGCAGCCGCGCTGAGCTGGCAAATACTCAGCCTCGTCCGGGCTCAGCTCTGGCTCGATCATAGCGATCAGGTGACCGCGCAGGTCCAGGAACTACAGAAGCTCATCATTGACCAGGAGACCGGCCTGCGAGGCTATCAAGTCACCTCCGACCGCCAGTTCCTCGCCCCATTCCAGTCCGCCTCACCGTTGGTCCCCCAAAGGTTTGAGGCCCTTCGCAATCTCGTGGTCAACGATCCGGATCAAAAAAGTCGCCTCTCAGAGACTTATGACAGGTATGAGATCTGGCTGGGCTTTGCGCAACGTGTTTTGGCCATGCCCCCCGACAACGCTCGGGACACCGACCTAAATCTTCGCGGCAAGGAGCTGATGGACGACGTTCGCGCCCACATCCAAAAAATTCTTATCGCCGAAGATCGTCTGCGCAGAGCAAGGTTTGTAGCGGTTCGAAGGCAGGTAAGGTCCGTCTTGTTCGTACTGATTGGGACGGCACTCGTCTCAGGCCTGTTGATCGCTATCTTCCTCTACAGCCGCCTGCGCCTCGTCTCCAGCGCCTATCAGGCCTCGCTCGACGAAGCCCAACGCAAAAACGACGAACTCTTCCAAAGTAAGCAGTGGTTTGAGACCACTCTGGAGTCTATCGGCGATGGCGTCATCGCCTGCGATGATCAGGGCCGCATTGACCTGATGAATCAGGTCGCTCGCCAGATGACCGGATGGGCCATGGAGGACGCACGCGGCCTGCCCCTCGATCAAGTCTTCAAGATCATCAACGAAGAGACGCGTCAGGCCGCCGAGAATCCCGTAGACAAAGTGCGGCGCCTCAATGCCGTCGTCGGCCTGGCCAACCACACCTTGCTAATTCGCAAAGACGGTACAGAGATGGTCCTGGACGACAGTGCCGCGCCCATACGCGACAGCCGTGGCGACATGACCGGCATCGTGCTTATCTTCCGCGACGTCACCGTAAAACGGCGCAGCGATAGTGCCCTGATCGCTAACGAAAAGCTCGCCGTGGCCGGCCGCCTGGCCGCCAGCATCGCCCACGAAATTCACAATCCGCTCGACTCAGTCGCTAACCTCCACTTTCTGCTGCGCAGCGAGATTGATTCCGCCAGGGGACACGAATATCTGCAACTCGCTGAGCAGGAACTAGGCCGCGCACTACAGATCAGCCGCGCCATGCTAAGCCTCTACCGCGAACCTGATTCGCCTATCTCCGTAGACCTTGAAGATCTCGTCGAGAGCGTTCTTCTCTTGCTCGAAAGAAAGATCGAGCAGCAGCAGGTGACTATTCAGCGTCAACTTTCCGTTGTAACCATTCAAGGCTTTCCCGCTGAGCTTCGCCAGGTCTTCACCAACCTCATCCTCAACGCCGTCGATGCCGCCGGCGCAGGCGGCAGCATCATGATCAACCTGCAGCCCGAGACAGTCAGGGAAGAGCCTGGCGCTCTAATCGAAATTTTTGATACCGGGCCTGGCATCAAGCCGGAGATAGAGAAATCTCTCTTTCAGCCCTTTTTTACGACCAAGGGCGACAAAGGCACCGGTCTCGGTTTATGGGTTAGCCTCGGCATCGTGCAAAAGCACGGCGGCACGCTCGACATGCTGAACAGTGGACACGACGTATACAAAGGGGCCCTGGTTCGCGTCTACCTTCCCGCCCGCACAGACGCCACTGCCATTGATCGTGCGACCGTCCACACCGAAAAAAGCACGGCCGCATAGTCCTGCACATCCGCGTGCACACTGTGAACGTCTGCCATCGCACACAACCCAAAAGTGTTTATTGCATCAAAGTAGGGAAACCGCCGCCGTCCTGCGGCCCTGAGGGAATCGAAAAATGAAGAAGATCGTCCAGTTAATCTGCGTGTCCACCGCGTTGACCATGACCGCCGCAGCCGCAGACGTGCAAAAGCTTAACAACCGCATCGAAGCGGCCCACGAGGTTCTCCACCAGCTTATGATGACCCCTGATAAGGGCATCCCCGAAAATATCGCCGGCAAGGCGACCTGCGTTGCCGTAGTTCCCGGCTTCAAAAAGGCGGCATTCGGCGTGGGCGGTCAGTATGGTCAGGGTGTTGTTTCCTGCCGCACCGGGCATGGATGGAGCGCGCCAGTATTCATTCAGTTGACCGGCGCGAGCTTTGGTCTGCAAATCGGCGGTCAGTCCACAGACCTGGTACTCATAACGATGAACCACCAGGGCTTTCAGAACCTGCTTAAGGACAAGCTGAAGCTGGGTGGGGATGCGGCCGTTGCCGCCGGCCCGGTCGGACGTAATTCCCAGGCCTCGACCACCGAACTAGCCAATGCAGGCATCCTTTCCTATTCGCGCAGTAAGGGCGTCTTCGCAGGCATCGACCTTACCGGCGACGTAGTCAACCAGAACCATGATGATACCGCCGCCTATTACGGCAGTGTCATCCCTTTTGAGAAGATCCTGAGCGGCGGGGTCCACACCCCAATCGGCGCCCGCCATTTCGTGGCCACCGTAAACCAGCTCTTCCGCTCCACTAAATAAACATCAGCTTACGCACATTCTGCTGAACTAGCACAACTTCAGTGTTCATCTACAGCCTGGAATGGAGCAAAGCCCCTGAACAACATCTTCAGGGGCTTTGCTATTGCTTCCCTCCGTGACTGGCCGTGCTTCGAACAGCTCCGTCACTAAACGGGGGTAAGTGATCGTCAGCACGTTCCCGCCACCACAAATATGCGACTTCGCGGTGAGACGTCAGGTCAGAGGCTTTCAGGCCTAAACCACTGATACTTAACTCGTTAGTCCAAAAAACCAGGCCGCAAGCTAAAAGTCATGGTAATTGGCCTTTAGTTATCTAGCGCAGAAATGTTCTCATCACACATCCAATCCTTCAGGCGGGGCGTCCATTAACCAGGAAGAATCTAATCTATAACGTCTCCCCGGGGCCCATGACCAAAAACAGGCTTCTTCTTGCACTCCTTTTTACTCTCCCAATCGCGTGTTTCTCACAATCTCAAGCACCGGACAGGCAAGTGGCCTCGGCCTCAGCCCCGGCCCCTACCTCCGATCCATCGGCCCCGCGGTCGGCCGCCCCTAACCTGACCTGGCGTCCGGCTTCCGAACATCCGTTCCACGTCGGTGCCGGCGATGTGCTGAATATCACAGTCTGGGAAGAGCCCCAGCTAACTACCAAAGCCGTTGTGCGGCCGGACGGCTTCATCTCGATGCCGCTGGTAGACGATGTCTCCGTCACCGGGCTGACTCCCGAGCAGATACAAGTGCTGCTTACGGAGCGCGTCGGCCGCATCGTGAAGCGGCCCCGTGTTTCCGTAGTGGTCGAAGAGATCCACAGCCGCCTGGTCTACATTACCGGCGAGGTGCAGCATCCCGGCGCCTACCCGCTGATCGAAAACATCAACGTCGCACAGTTGATCGCGCGTTCCGGCGGCCCGACGGAGTATGCCCACAAGCATAAGGTATTCGTGTTGCGGCAGGAGACCCGGCAAAAGTTAAAAGTCGATTACGAGAACGTACTCAAAGGCCGGAATGTGGAGCAGAATATCGCGCTGCTACCCGGAGATATGGTGGTGATTCCGTGAGGCAATTCGCAAGCTGGATGTATCGTTCTTTTGCCGTTCCTTCGACGGTTGTGGGGCTCTTCCTGGTCGCGGCTACCAGCCTTACTGCTCAAGACGCCTCAAAGACCAGAACAGTGGCCGAGAACCGCGTCAGCAACTGTGGTGACGCTGTGTCTGATGCGCTGGGGCAGAACGGTAACGGAATGCCCTGCTGGTCTGACATCCGGACCGTTGACCACTGGAACACCATCAGTCTTAGCCGGTCCATGGAGGTAGGCAGCGACTCGACAGTCACCATACCCGGCGCAGCAGTCCGCGGCTTTTCATACACGGTAGGCGCGCTGAGTGGCCTCGACTATGTTGCAGGCACCCATGCCCAGGCCTATGCCGGACAAGGTGCTTTTGCCGCATTCGTGCGGATGCCCAAATGGCAGATGACGCTGGAAGATGGCGGAGCCGGAGCCGACTACCAATTAAGCGGGGCCCACTTTGCCGGGCTGAATCGCGGGGCTGTACGGTTCTCCGGTACGCCGGCGACGCGGTGGGCCTGGCAGGGCGGCCTTACAAACTCCTATGGCAACGACGTGCTGCGTACTCTCGGCCCGCTCGACTACCGCAAGGTAGGCAATATTAAAGAGGGGACGGCCGAGGCGCCGGTCGCAGACGTTGTGGCTTACGGCACCCATTCCGGGAACCTGGTCGATGAGCAGGAAGACGTGAAGCTCGACTACCAGGGTTCGCGCCGCAGTTCCCTCGGGTTCTCTGTCGGCCATACTCTTCGCCACTTTGATGATGACAATGCAACCGTGCAGACAGAACGAGGCCGGGCGGAGTTGCTTCACTCCCTGAGCCAGGGCACGGCGTTGGGACTCTTCGCCGGTGTCAGCCGTCAGACAGGCGGGGCGGATTGTTCGCTGGCGGGGCTAGGTGCAGTCGGGCTCGTGCAATGGTCTGACCGTGCTTCGGTCAGCTTGTCTGGCGCCTTGGACGGCGCTTCCCAAAGCTGCGGCAAACGAGTGCAGGGTACGGGCGACCTGGCGGTCTACATGAGGGCCGCACCTCGCACCGACGTCTTCCTCGCTGCCAATCGAGACCTTAGCGGCGGAGTCGTAGAACACGCCGTCCTGCTCAACAGTGCGTCGGCGGGTGTTCGCCAGAGGTTTACCTCAGGAGCAAGCTTGCGCCTGACGGGCGCCGCCGTACACTTCAACGACCTGCTCACTAATGCACCTCACACCGGCAGCTTTGCCGAGGCGGATGGTATATTTCCGCTAGGCCGGACTCTACTTGAGGAGACCGCGTATCGCCACTACCAGGTATCGGGGCTGCCTGTCACTGACAACCGCAACGTGCTGACGTTCACACTGTGGTGGTCCCCTAAGAGGAATGAGCCGGTTCTCACTGCTCACCGCTGATTCTGGCCGGAGAGCTACGTATGGCAATACCGCGCGGAATCTCTGAAGCCAGTGCTTCGAGAGTGGCTGTTACTGCATTACTGTCTCTGTTTGTAACTGGCTCGCTAGCATCTCTCGGGCTTCAATTTTCGCACCAATACACAGCCTCCGTAGGCCTGCTCGGCGCACTCGATGCCGGTCCCGGCCGGATCAATTCCACAGCTGGCTCCACTGAGCTTCCGGCCGTCGCGGAGGCTGCCCTTACGCAAGATGCTGTCGCCGAAATTGATCGCCGCGTTCACCCCTACACAGCTTTGGCTTCAAAAATGTTTCCAAAGTGGACCGCCTCACGGCTCCGGTCACAGCTCTCTGTTCAAAGTATCTACACCGGCTCGACCATGGGCGCGATCACCGTGTCCTTTAGCGGGAACAACCGGAAGGACGCGCTGGCAGTCACGAGCGCAGTTGCTGAATTGCTGGTGCAGATACAAGATGCCGTACCAGTCCCGCCAGGTATTGCTCCTCCGGCTCAGCAGACCTCTCGGCAGACAAGCGTAACTCCATCGTTAGCGCCGCCCGCCGCCGCTCAACCTATTCCAGGCTCCACGACTTCAGACTCCGCAAGTCTGGGCACGGCGGCTGGAGAAGAGGCTGCACAGCTAAGGGCCATCCGCCAGGTGCGCACCGAACTTGGCGCTATTGCGCACAGCAGCGAGGACCTGCAAAGCCAGATTCAGTCCGGCACTGACTCGCTGGCCGCCATCGAAGAGGAGAAGGAGCATCTGAGGCAGGCCTCTCTGATGGCGCCGCCCGCGCCCAAGCCCATTCCCCCGCCCCCTGACCCCCGGCGTGCTCTCCTCCAATCGAAACTCGATGCATACGAAAAGGTGCTGGCCGCGTTGCGTGACCGCTATACGGAGGATTATCCGGACGTAGTCAATGCGCGGGAGCGGGTGGAAGAGTTGCAGGGGGAGATAGCCCAGTTGCCGCGCCCGGTAGTGCCAATGGAGCGCAGGGAAGCGTCAAAGCCGGCGTCTGATATCCCGCAGAGATTGGCAGCGCTGGATGAAAGGGAACTGCCCATTCAGAACAGCCTTGAGCAGATGCGCGCAAAACTCAGTGAGGGCGAGGCCAGGGCCGCTGAGCTAAGACGTCTGCTGACCTCATTGCCGGCTAAGGCGGAGGCAGCGCGCAATGCGGCTGCGGAGGCGCCACCGCCTCCGGCACCCAAGATTGAGCAGGTTGCTCCCCGGCCGCTGGAAGCAATTCCTTCCGGCCCGCAATTTTCGGTGGCCACCGCAGCTGAAATTCGCAAGACCGAAGAAATTTTATCGCCCGAGCTTATATCGGCGGCGAGCATCAGCTGCGGACTGGCAGTGGGCTTCGCTTATCTGGCGCTAGGCGCGCGGCGCGGTGGCCGCAGGCCCACGGAAGAGGCAGAGCCGGAAGCAGCCGTCGTTTGACGTTTTCTCATGCCCGCCAGGCTAGGTGAGAGGCTCGGCCATGGGCCTCATGCGAATCTCAATGATCCGCGAATGCTCCGGTTGCACACAGGCGAGCAGGACCGCCTCTGCAACATCTTTAGCATCGAGCATGGCACTGGCGGCCACGCCCTCTTCCGTGCGTCCATGACCAATCGCGAACTCGGTCTTGACGCCGCCGGGAAGTATCAGCCCGACGCGAATACCCGAGGGGCGAAGCTCGTTGTCAAGCGCCTGCATAAATCCGCGCTGCGCAAATTTGGTGGAGCAGTAGATTGCCTCGCGGGCAAAGCCGTGTACGCCAGCGACGGACGACACCGTCAGCAGGATGCCGCTCTTCTGCGCCAGCATTTCGGGAACGGCGTGGCGGGTGAAGACGAAGGTCGAGCGCATATTGGTGTCCATCATCTCGTCGTACTCTTCAACGCTGAACTCGACGATGGGCTTGTAAGCTCCGCGGCCCGCATTGTTGACGAGAATGTCGAGGCGGCCAAAGGTTTCCATGGCCGCCTCGACGGTTTCGATGGCCGTCGATTCTTCGCGAGCGTCCCCAGCGACGAGGATCGCTTTGCCGCCCTTCTCTTGAATTTCCGCAACCAATTCTTCGAGGCGGTCTTTTCGCCGAGCCGTGACCACCAGGTTCGCCCCCTCTGTAGCGAGCGCGATGGCACTCGCCCAGCCTATGCCTGAGCTCGCTCCCGTGATGATCGCCGTCTTGCCTTTCAACCGCTCTGCCATGTTCGTCGCCTCTGCTCCTGAGTTGGAGTGCTAGTGGGATGCGCGGTCGACATCGTCGCCGCCATCCAAAATGCTACCATCCGAAAATGGCGCTGCTCGAGGTCGCGGGATTATCGAAGAGCTACTCCCGACGAAGTGGCATTGCCGGTACCGCGAGCGAAGAAAAGCTGGTCGTCGACCGCGTCTCGTTCACAATCGAGAGAGGGGAAACCCTCGGCCTGGTTGGGGAATCGGGCTCCGGCAAGAGTACGGTCGCGAGGATGATTCTCGGGCTCATCGAGCCGAGCGCGGGCGTCGTGACCTTCGACGGCAGCCGCATAACGGGCGCGTCCAGCCGCGAATTGCGGCCGCTTCGCCGACGCTTGCAGCCCGTCTTT
>DASWUZ010000087.1:0-19502 GCA_036401395.1 Acidisarcina sp. | reverse complement strand
CGATGGGCGATGTTGAAGTCTGAGTAGAAGGTAGCAACCGCTGAAAGCCCAGATTTCGCCCTCTTAAGGGGACTCTCGCCGAGCTCCCAAGAAGACCAGGAAAAGATCCGCAAGCTACGCGAAGCAGGCGCGCGCAGCATCGTGAACAAGCCCCGGGCAGACTGGCCCCTCCGTCACCTCAGTCCCCACCGAAAACCACTAGGATCGTCGCGAACCCTGAACCGCAATCAAACGGAACCAGTTTTTGGCTTTCGACAAAAGGGTTCGCGGAGACAAGGTGTGACCGGTTCGCGCAGTCGTTAACGCACCGGAGAGGCGTACGCAGCGGCGAGCAGCGCCGCCAGTGCGGACCCAGGTGCAGCCTTCCGCATCAGGGACTCGCCGATCAGGAATGCGTCAAAGCCCACTCGCTTGAGACGGCGCAGGTCCTCCGGCGTATTGAGGCCGCTCTCCGCCACGCGCAACGCACCCTCGGGCAGGCTTGAGCCCAGCTTCTCCGAGGTCTCAAGCCTCACCTCGAACGAGACCAGATCGCGGTTGTTGACGCCGTATGCGTCGCAGCCAAATCCGCCAACGCCATCAAGCTCTTTCGCGGTGTGTACCTCGCACAGCACCTCGAGGCCAACGCTATGAGCGAACTTCGTCAACCTGTCCAGCTCCTCGAACTTGAGAGCGGCGGCTATCAGCAAGACAGCGTCAGCCGCACTCGCCCGCGCCTCGAGAATCTGAAACTCATCGATAATAAAATCCTTGCGCAGGCAGGGGATCGTCGTCACCGAGGAAGCAATCTCAAGGTTCCGAAGGCTGCCTTGAAAAAAAGATTCGTCGGTCAGCACGGAAAGGGCCGCCGCGCCGCCACGCTCCAGGGACTGCGCTAAGAAACCCGGCTCGAAGTCGGCACGGATGAGCCCCTTCGACGGCGAAGCCTTTTTTAACTCGGCAATGATAGCGTAGCCGTCGCGCGATCTTTGAGCGAGCGATGCCACGAAGCCGCGCGGTTGATGCGCCGCGGCCTGCTTCTCAAGGGCCTTGAGAGACGCGAGTCGCTTGCGTTGCTCGACCGTCTGCCGGGTCTTATCGAGGATAGTTTCTAAGTGCATAGCAAGTCCGCAATGAGACTGGATTGGGTGTCGCTGGTCTGTGTGGGACCGCCGGTAGCAGGATTCTGATTGTCGTGAGGCAAGTATATCGTTCAGCTACGTTTCGGCTGCGATGCGAAGTCGTGCTAGTCGTGGGTCAGGGCAGAATTCTCTAAGCCCCTAGCGCTGCCTGTGGTATTCAAGGGACAGCTAACTCCAACCACCCATCTCAATCCACGGCGGGCCCATCCGATGCGCACTTATCTGGAACGATACTTCGAGTTCGCCCGGCTGGGCACGACCTGGCGAACCGAGGTGCTGGCCGGCTTCACCACCTTTGTGACTATGGCTTACATCGTGCTGGTGAATCCCGCCATCCTGCACGAGACCGGAATGCCGCTGGCCGCCGTGACCGCCGCAACCTGCCTGTCCGCCGCTCTTGGCAGCATCCTCATGGGCGTGGTCGCGCGGTACCCCATCGCGCTTGCGCCAGGGATGGGGCTCAATGCTTACTTCACCTACACCGTGGTCAACCACCTTGGAATCCCGTGGCAGACCGCGCTCGGAGCGGTCTTTTTGTCCGGCGTTATTTTTCTCATCCTCACCGCGACGGGGCTGCGCCAAAAAATTCTGCGCGCTATCCCTTTTGAGCTATATCCGGCGGTCGCCGGCGGGATTGGGCTCTTCATCGCCCTCATCGGGCTGCACGATGCAGGCATCATCGTCAGCGACCCAGCGACCATGGTCACGCTTGGCAACCTTCGCTCGCCGCTCGTGGCGCTGGCGCTTTTTGGGGTGCTGCTCATCGCCCTGCTGCAGGCGCTCAAAGTGAAGGGTGGGATTCTTTACGGCATCCTCGGCACAACGGCCGTGGGATGGGCCTTTCGGCTCGTCCCCTGGCACCTTACGCCGTACCATCTGTCGAGCATCGCCGAAACTTCGTTCAAGCTGGACATTCGAGGCGCGTTGCATGTTGGGTTTTTCGAAATAGTCTTTGTATTTCTGTTTGTGGATTTATTTGACAACCTGGGAACGCTGGTCGCGGTCACTAAAAAGGCCGGCCTGATCGAGGACGGCAACCGCATCCCGCGCGTCGACCGCATCCTCTTCGCTGACGCCACCGCCACGGTCGCCGGATCGCTGGTCGGCACCAGTACCGTCACCAGCTACATCGAGAGCGCCGCTGGGGTGGCTGCCGGCGGACGCAGCGGCGTGACTGCTATCACCACGGGGCTGTTGTTTCTCGTGGCGTTGTTCGTTGCGCCGTTGATGGGCCTGGTACCGATGGCCGCGACCGCACCGGCGCTCATCGTCGTCGGATCGTTGATGCTGTCGTCGATCAGCGAAATACCGTGGGCCGATCCGATGATTGCGTTCCCGGCATTCCTGACGTTGATCATGATTCCGTTGACCTATTCCATTGCGAATGGGTTGGGATTCGGGATGATTTCCTATGCGATCATGCGCGTGGCCACCGGCAAATTCCGGAGAGAAGACTGGCTGCTCTACCTGCTGGCACTACTGTTCCTGGCGCGCTTCGCCTACATCGGGGTGGGATAACGTCGCATTTTCGCGAACCGCCAGCCGCACACATCCGGGTGCCCCGGTTCATCCAGCTTCGCCGGGACGAGTGGGTCTGGAAGACACTGCCCGGCGTTATGGTCACTTTTGAAAGGGACCGTAATTCACTTGTTGTCGGGCTTCCAATCTTTATTTATCACCGTATAACTGCCAACTAATGTCCCCTTAGGCACCGTCACTTCTTCGCGGTCGTCGATGGTCACGTATTGTTCGATGGTGGTGTCGTCTTCGATGTTCACGTTATAGCCGTAGTAGAGCTCCACTCCGCGAAAAATCCTGACTTTCTTGCCGATAGATTTGAAAATATGCTTGCCCAGCATGGAGCGGAAGCGGCAGCCCAGCCACTGGTTCAGGGCCACCGGCGAACGGTCAAACATCAGCCAAAAATAGATCAGCGGCTTGCGCTCCGCGTAGCGTTCCATATCGACGCCGGGGTCCGATTCCGCTTCAAGAATCACGTTGCTGGGGTCGAGCGACATCTGCAACACATTGGCTGACAGCTCCGAGGTCAGCGTGGTGTTGAGCTTGCCACCGTGCGGACGTCCAAGATAAAGCTGGTGGAGCGAGTCGCGGACCAGCTCCGCCCGCAGGGCCGGCTTGCGATGCTTGGTGATTTCGTCGTCCAGGTACTTCAGCCAGCGGCGAAAGAGCTCCTCGCCCTCGGGCGTGGGGCGCAGATCGCGCGCGTCATCGCTTCTTACGCTCGCGGGTTTTCTTTCAGTCGGTGTTGGTTGTGCCATGTGTGTCCTCTACCGGGGTCATTCGGCAATGTAGTCCAGCAGATTTAGACGTAAATCGCGGACGCCGCGCTCCATCATTTGTACGATGTGGAGGCTACTCGATAGCGAAGACGGCATACACCGTAGCCGACTCCTCAATGCGGCGCGGATTGATCGCCAGCGGCTGGACCTGTACCGTTATGGCTCTGGACATTGGCGCAAAGATCGGCATGGGCCGAACGCCGCCGCCCTCCGCCTGGTTGCTGGCATAAATAAGTCCCTTTGTCGTGACCTTTAACGCAGAGGCCATCTGTTCTGCTATCGCCTGCGCTTTGGCGAGGGCCTTGGCCGCGGCCTTGGCCTGCAAGCCCTTGCGATCAGTAACCTCCCAGTCTATAGCTCCGCTGTTATTCGCGCCCGCCTCGACCGCAATGTGAAGCACCTTGGCCGCATCGTTCGCGGGCGCACGCACGATCCACGACTGCACGAGCGTGAACTTGCGCTTCGACCGATCGAGCTCAGATTCGTTCTGCTCGTACTGACCGTTTTGCTGTAGGCTTTGATTTTCGCTCTCGATCGATTTCTCGGGCACGCCCGCCTTCTTCAGCGCATCGATGACTGCGTTGGAAATCACCGAACCCCGGCTATAGGCTGTGTCCGAGTCAGGCGCGTAGACCTGAAACCCGATATGCACGGTCGCCGAGTCTGCCTCGGCGGTCGCTTCGTCAGTGGCGGTCACCGCGATGGTGCGATTGTCTTTGTTGACCTGAATCATCTGGGCCCGCGCCGTTGCGAGCGCGCTGCCCAGAAACAATCCCGCAATCATTGCTGAAGTGAATGTGATTTGCATCGTTTTCGGCTCCTTCGAAAAACATCTGTGGCACGCTATGCTGCTCAAGTTTTAAATGACACGCGATTTTTACTGAAGGCGCGCAACTCTTCCAGAGTGGCTCGAACAGCGCCAAAATCGAGTGCCTCCGCACCCCGCACTGTACCTTCCTTGAAATCTGCAGCGACGCCGGAAGCCACCAACGCCGCTGCGGCGTTCAACAGCACGACGTCCCGCCGTGGCCCGCGCTCGCCTTTGAAAATAGATTCCAAAATCTTCGCATTTCCCGCCGCATCGCCACCCAAAGGCTCGCGCACATCGCTACGTGGCAGCCCTGCGTCTTCTGGGGTCATCTGAAAGAGCCGCACCGTGCCGGGGCGGCCATCGTGGAGGTCTGGCGCAGTTCGGCCTTCGGCATCGGCGTTTTGAACATCGGCATTAGCAACTTCAAGACCACGCACCTCGGCGACTTCGCTAGCGCCCGCCAGCGTAAGCTCGTCGAGCCCATCCAATCCGTGAACGACAAAGGCCCGCCGCACCCCGAGTTTTGCCATGGCCGCCGCGACCAAAGCGACGCGGTCGCGCGCGAAAACACCCATCACCTGCGCTCGAGCCCCCGCAGGATTCGTGAGCGGCCCCGCAAGATTGAAAATGGTCCGGAAGCCAAGCGCCTTGCGCACCGGCTGCACGCGGCGCATCGCAGGATGCATCGCCGGCGCAAACAAAAACATAAATCCCGTAGTCCGCAGGCACTCCACCGCCAAATCCGGCGTCAAGTCGACCGCGACTCCGAGGGCCTCCAGCACGTCAGCAGACCCGCATCGCGAAGTCACCCCGCGGTTGCCGTGCTTCGCCACGTTGGCCCCGGCCGCCGCCGCCACCAGCGCCGCTCCCGTCGATATATTGAAGGTCCCCAGGCGGACTCCGCCCGTGCCGCAGGTGTCGACCAGAGTTTCGCGCTCCTCGTCCGTGAGCGGCAGCGGATGAGCCAGCTCGCGAATAGCCTCCACGAACCCGGTCAACTCGTCGGCTGTCTCGCCGCGCGTCGCAATCGCGGTCAACAGCGCCGCGATCTCCACGTCTGAGACGGAGTCGTGAGCAGCATCAGCGGGCGCGAGCATGGCCGCGACGGCCGCGCGCGCTTCTTCGCGTGTGAGCGAGGCCCGCTCTTCGATGACCCGTTTCAAAATGCCCTTGAAATCTAACGCGGATAAATCTGAGATCGACAAGTGAGTCAACGCTCCGCCAGCAATCCTATCGGACGCCACCCCACACCGCCACCAGTTTGCCCGCCGTTCCGGCCGTCCGATAGTATGGAGTTCTGGAAACACGTGACCGAACTGCCCGTTGGCACCGCAAGTCCTACCGCGAACCGCCCCCAATCCTAGCCAAACAACAGGAAACTTGAAGCACGTATGAAAATTCACGAATATCAGGCAAAAGACATTCTCGCCAAATACGGCGTTGCCGTGCCGCGCGGTGAGATGGTCAACACCCTCGACGAGGCGGTAATTGTTGCCAAGCGCCTCTTCGCGGGCGGCGCGAGTGGGGTCGTGGTCAAGGCGCAGATCCACGCCGGAGGCCGTGGCAAGGGCGGCGGCGTCAAGGTAGCGAAGACCATCGACCAGGCAGAGGATTTTGCCAAAGACATCCTCGGCATGCAGCTGATCACTCATCAGACCGGGCCGCAGGGGCAGAAAGTGCAGCGCCTGCTGATCGAGGAGACGGCCGACATCGACCGCGAACTCTACCTCGGCATCGTGCTTGATCGTGCGTCAGCAAAACTGGTCTTCATGGCCTCAAAGGCCGGCGGCATGGAGATTGAAGAGGTCGCCGCCAAGGACCCCGATGCGATCGTAAAGGCCTACATCAATCCCGCCGTCGGGCTCGAGCCCTACCAGGCGCGCAAGCTCGCTTTCGCACTCGGGCTCAAGCCGACGCAGATCAACGAAGCGGTCAGGTTCATGACCGGGCTCTATAAAGTGTTCATCGAGACCGATGCGTCGCTGCTCGAGATCAACCCCTTCATCACCACCAAGGACGACAAGCTCTTCGCGCTCGACTGCAAGATCAACTTCGATGACAACGCCATCTTCCGCCATAAGGAGTTAAAGGAACTGCGCGATGTGGCGGAGGAAGATCCGCTTGAGGTAGAGGCTTCGAAGTACGCGCTTAATTACATCAAGCTAGACGGCAACATCGCCTGCATGGTCAACGGCGCGGGCCTCGCCATGGCCACGATGGACATCATCCAATATGCGGGTGGGTCGCCGGCCAACTTCCTCGACGTGGGAGGCGGTGCCAACCAGCAGCAGATTGAACACGCGTTCGAAATTCTGCTCTCCGATAAAAACGTGAAAGCGATCTTCATCAACATCTTCGGCGGTATTCTTCGCGTCGACACTCTGGCTCAAGGAGTAGTCTCCGCCGCCATCAAAACTAAGGTGCAAGTACCTATAGTGCTCCGCCTCGAAGGCACCAATGTAGAAGAAGGCCGCAAAATACTCAAAGACTCCGGCCTGAATTTCATAGTAGGCGACACCATGCAGGACGCTGCCGAAAAAGTAGTAGCAGCAGCTAAAGCAGGGATTAGGGATTAGGGCTTAGGGCTTAGGGATTAGGCTTTGGGATGAGGGAGTACGTAAGTGGGGATTCCTTTCGAGACCTCATTGTCTGGCAACGAGTTATACAGATGACCGTCACCATATACAACTCACATAGGATTTTCCTCGACAGGAAATTTATGGACTTACGAGCCAGATTCGTCGAGCCAGCGTTTCAGTTGCAAGCAATATCGCGGAAGGTTATGGCCGCATGTCAACGGGCGAATACAAGCAATTCCTTGGGATGGCGCGCGGGTCAAATTTAGAAGTGCAAACGCAGTTGGTGATAGCGAGAGAACTTGGGTTCGGGCAAACAGATAAGTTGGAGCTGGCCGAAGGGGTTTCGCACGAAGTAGGAAAGATGCTGGCGGCGATTATCAAAAACTTGTAGGCTTTCGCACTTCCTGTTCCCTGATCCCTAACCCCTGTTCCCTTTCGGAGAGTTAAATGTCCGTCCTGGTAAATGAAAATACGCGCTTGATCGTTCAAGGAATTACCGGCCGCGAAGGCACATTCCACGCTAAAGGCTGCGCCGAATACGGCACCAACGTAGTGGGCGGAGTTACTCCCGGCAAGGGCGGCACTACCCACGAAGGCTGGCCCGTATTCGACACCGTCGAACAGGCCGTCGCCGCCACCGGCGCCAACGCGACAGTAATTTTCGTACCGCCGCCCTTCGCCGCCGACGCCATTCTCGAAGCGGAAGACGCCGGGCTGCCGCTGATCGTCTGCATTACGGAAGGCATTCCGAGCATCGACATGGTCCGAGTGTGGAGCGTGCTCAAAGATTCCAAATCGCGCCTCATAGGTCCTAACTGCCCCGGCGTCATCTCGCCCGGCAAGGCGAAGATCGGTATCATGCCCGGCCGCATTCACAAGCAGGGCAGCGTCGGTATCGTGTCGCGCTCAGGCACGCTGACCTACGAGGCCGTCTACCAGCTATCGCAGCGCGGCATCGGCCAATCGACGGCTATTGGCATCGGTGGCGACCCGATCATCGGGACTACTCATGTGGACGCGCTTCGCCTGCTCAACGACGACCCCGAGACCGAATCGATCATCCTCATCGGCGAGATTGGCGGGACGGCGGAAGAGGCGGCTGCGGCTTTCGTCAAGGAACACGTCAGGAAGCCGGTCATCGGCTTCATCGCCGGTCAAACCGCACCTCCGGGGCGGAGGATGGGTCATGCGGGCGCGATCATCTCCGGTGGGCAGGGCACCGCGGCCGACAAGATGAAGGCCCTGACCGCGGCCGGCATACACGTCGTTGAGTCCCCGGCTGCCATCGGCGAGAAGTTGGCCCAGGTGATAGGCAGGGCCTAGTTAAACGCTCTATGAGTGGGCTGCAAGCGAAGTACACTGGAACAGGCATTCAACTAAAGACCGCTATAGGAGAGCTACTTTTGTCACGCACCTTCAGCATCATCAAGCCAGACGCAGTTCGCAAGGGTTACGCCGGAGCCATTCTCGCCGAGATCGAAAAAGCCGGATTCAAAATCGTAGCCATCAAGAAAATCTCCATTTCAAAGACGCAGGCCGAGGGCTTCTACGCCGTGCACGCCGCACGCCCCTTCTTCAACGACTTGACTCAGTTCATGTCCTCTGGGCCGATCATTCCGTTTGTCCTTGAAAAGGAAAACGCCATCCTCGACCTGCGCAAGCTGATGGGCGCGACCAACCCGGCCAACGCCGAAGAAGGCACGATCCGCAAACAATTTGCCGGGTCCATCGAAGAGAACGCAATCCACGGCTCCGACGCCGAAGAGACGGCAGCCTTCGAGATAGGCTACTTCTTCGCTGGCTACGAACTCGTCTAACTACTAATCAAACTAACTAATCTGCTGGATCATTTTTTATGAGCGAATTGAGCAGCGCTGGCGACGCCAATCAGCACCAAGTCACTCTGGCAGATGTGCGTCGAGTTGCCGAACTGGCAAATCTCGAGCTAAGCGCCGACGAAGAGACGAGCATGCTTCGCGACCTGACCGCGATCCTCGGCCATGTCGCGCATTTAAATGAACTCGACACCACCGCTGTCGCAGCTATGGCCCAGGTTTCCGACGCGTTTACTTCCGAAATGCAGGGGGCAGGCACAATCAGGCCCGATAAAGTAGTTCCATCGCTTGAGCGCAAGGTAGTAACGGCCTCAAGCCCCGACACTGACGGAGTTTTCTTTAAGGTCCCCAAAGTAATCGAAAGATGAAAAGCAGCTAATAGCCACTGGCCCTTTGCTACTATCTAAGGCTGCTAACTAAACCCGACTAAGTAGTACCCGATTGTAAGTACAGAGTTTGAGATCAACCTGATAATCGGTAGTTAGCACCTAGTGGTTATGAGCTAACAGCTGAAAGCTAGCAGCTAAGATGACAGCTTCCATAGAGATAACTCGCAACGCAATCGCTTCCGGCCATACGACAGCCGGGGAGTGGACCAAAACCTGCCTCGACTCCATCGACGCCCAGAACTCGACCCTAAACGCATACCTCGCCGTTGATCGCGCCGCCGCCCTCGATCAGGCCAAAGAGATCGACGAATCGATCGCAAACGGCAATCCCGCGCCGCCCCTCGCGGGCGTCCCCATGGGCTTGAAAGACGTACTCTGCGTCGAAGGAATGCAGGCCACCGCTGGCTCCCGAATCCTCGAAGGCTACATCGCCCCCTATAGCGGCACCGCCGTAAACCGGCTCCGCGAGGCGGGAGCAGTGTTCCTCGGCAAACTCAACTGCGACGAGTTCGCGATGGGCTCTTCCAATGAAAACTCGGGCTACGGCCCCGTCCGCAATCCCCGCGCCCTCGACCGCGTCCCGGGCGGCTCCAGCGGAGGCTCCGCCGCAGCCGTGGCCGCGGGTATGGCAGCCGCCGCGCTCGGAAGCGACACCGGCGGATCGATTCGCCAGCCCGCTTCTTTCTGCGGCGTGGTTGGAGTGCTGCCCACCTACGGCCGCGTCTCCCGCTACGGCCTCATCGCTTTTGCCTCGTCCCTTGATCGCATCGGGCCGCTTACCACCACCGTTCGAGATGCAGCCATTATTCTCGGCGTCATCGCCGGTCACGATCCCGTCGACGCCACGTCTTCGCCCGTCCCTGTCCCAGATTATCTTGCGGAAATCGAGACCCCGGTCGCTGGTATGCGCATCGGCGTGCCAGCTGAATACTTCGGCGAGGGCCTCGACCCCGAGGTGCGCTCCGCCATCGAGGCTACCGTCGAAAAGCTGCGCGCCGCCGGGGCGATCATCAAGCCCATCTCGCTGCCCCACACGCGCTACGCCATCCCTACGTATTACGTCATTGCTACGGCGGAGGCGAGCGCCAACCTCGCCCGCTTCGACGGCGTCCGCTACGGCCATCGCGCCAAGGATGCGAATACCCTCTCCGCGATGTATCGGCGCTCGCGCGATGAAGGCTTCGGCGCAGAGGTCAAGCGCCGCATCCTGCTCGGCACCTATGCGCTGAGCGCGGGCTATTATGACGCTTATTATCTGAAGGCGCAGAAGGTGCGGCGTCTGCTAACCGACGATTTCCTAAAGGCCTTTTCCGAAGTCGACGCCATCATTACTCCGGCCGCGCCGACCCCGGCATTTAAGCTAGGCGAAAAATCGGACGACCCACTCGCCATGTACCTCGCCGACATTTACACGGTAACCGCCAGCCTCGCCGGCATCTGCGGCCTCTCCGTGCCTTGCGGCACTTCCGCCGGAGGCCTGCCTATAGGCGCGCAGATACTTGGCGCGCACTTCGCCGAAGGAACGATTCTTCGCGTTGCGCGCGCAGTCGAGAAGCTGCAGGAAGCCCTGAAAGTTGAAGCGGTCACGCCGACTTCGAGCACGTCGTCGGTCAGGTAGATGTCTCCATCAGCTCTACCACGAGCAAACGATGTGATAAACGAGTTTGCCGTTGGGTGCCTTGATTATCAGCTTGTTTCCGTCGCGCCGCGCTTGGTAGAGGCCTAGATCATTTTTTGTGCAGGTCATCATTGTCCCGTCCGGAGTTGTGTAACATTCGTTGTTTCCGGGAGCCATCTTCTCCGGAGCCTTCGCCTCAATCCCAGCGCACCCTCTTGCCATCGAATCGCAAATTATTTCTGCATGAGACCCGTCTGGGAGGATAACGCGGGCGTCGAACAGAAAATTCGGATGAGACTGCATGTTCTGAATCGTATTCGTTGCTCGCACGATTCGCACTTGGTAACTCTGAGTAGCGAAAGCACTCAATGCAACGCCACACCAAACCACGAGATGAGTTGCCACCAATTGATAATTCACGGCGCCGTTCCTCCCTAGAGCGCAAGCTCACACATCCTTTCTGATAAATTTACTGGATGGCATCACAAACAGTATCCTGTCTTAATCCACAATGCGAAAGGGAATTTTCAGTTGAGGCTAGGCTGACCATCATTCAGCTGGCGAGTGTCAAATGTCCTTTCTGTTCCAAGAGCGGCTGTCGCAAGGCACTCTAGGTCTTCCTAGTCCACCGGCTGCCAATAGCGCTTCTCCGGCGCCGCGCACGAGAGGCACAACGTGTCGCCATCACGCATCACGAAGCGGTCGTAATTGATCCCCTCTCCGCAAACGACACAGGCAATGCGGCCGCTCTTGTAGCCCGGAAACTCGCGCGCGTCGAGGGGAACGCGCACCCATTGCTCACTAAATAGATCTGCGTCCGCCATCTCGCGATAGGCCTTCATCTGTTGCTGGTTCTTGTCTTCTATTTCGGGATACATCTGCTTCGCAAGTGCCTTTGACGACTCCCGTGCGCAGATGCGTATTGCCCGCCCCGACTCCACGTCGATAAAAGTAGCGGCCATCTTGCCCCAGTCGCGAAACTTCAGCGCCCTCTTGCCAAGCCGGCACCCCGTGACTACACCTATCGCGTCCGTTGCACAGCGGTCAATTTCAACGAAAGTGACCAGCCGCTTGCGCTGTGCTCCACGCGGATCGTCGATGCCGAGTCGTTCGCAGCCCAGCATCGCCATTCGCACCCCGAGTATCTGCCCGGCGCAGAGGTGTCCATGTGCAGTCTCAGCCTTGGCCACTAATTCTTCAAAGGAGTCCATGCAGCACCTATCGCGGCCGCGATTCCCAGCGCGTTACGAAAATGCTACACGCTCAGTGCGTGTCGGGCGCCAAGCTATTTGGGATCGTCGCTAGCTTCGCCGTCTTCGACCAGCACCGCCGACAGGCCGACCAGGTCGAAGCTCGCCTCCGGCGCGCCTGTCGGATGAAAGGTGACGCGCAACGGCTCCCTTTGCCACACCGCCGCCGCACAGGCGGGAGTGGGATGGTCCTCGGGGTCCCATGCCGTTAATCTCTTCGACACCACCGGCTTGCGTCCGCCCACTTGCGAAACCACGGCGTACATCTGTTTTCCTGCGGCAGTGAGGCCGCAGTAAGCGGCGTAATCGCGGAACCACACCACGTCTGAGACAGTAGGATCGTAATCCGGCAGCCGGACTGCCACATCATGACGGGTCACTCGATCTATCAGCAGCCAAGGGCCGCGCTGCCACACCCAGTGCTCCACTTTATCCGTCGGCAGCGCATCGTTGATACGCAGGGCGCGACGGACCACAAAGCTGCGGTCAGTCACGTCGTGGGTCTCGCCGGTGGTCCACTCCTTGACCTTGCCATCGACAATCAGGGGCCGCACTCGCAACTCTTTTTCGTCCGCATGTGCACCGGCGGGGTCGCCCAGGATCGAGTAAGGTACACGCTTCGCAAGGCCCAGGCCCAGGGAGTGGACCTTCGGCTTGGCTGCACTCCACGATGTCGGGATGGCTATAGCGACAAGGCAGATCGCCAGCGACGCACTTGCGATAAGCCTCATTGGAACACGCTATGTAGCGAGAGTAGGGACGTCAACAGGAGCGGTCTTTATTGACCACAAGGATGTGATCACATACGCGGCTCAAAGTCGGCTAGCGCAAACGGCATGTTCCAGGCAAGTGGCGAAACCACTTGGCGATCGCCGAAGATGGTCAGGAGGTCTTCTTCGCGGGAGCTTTCTTTGGCGGCGGCACTTTTTTGCCGGCCTTGCGTGCCTCTGACAATCCGATGGCTATGGCCTGTTTCGGGTTCGTTACTTTCTGTCCGCTGCCAGAGCGGAGCTTGCCTTCCTTCATGGCGTGCATTTCAGTCTCAACTGATTTCGAAGCGGCGGGACTGTATTTGCGGCTGCTCTTCTTTGCGCTTTTCTTTGCGGACTTCTTGCTTGACGTTTTGGCTGCGGGCATGGGGCCTATCCTCCAGCATCTTGGGAAGCACAGCACCAGATACAGGTTGTCACGAGGTTGCTTCGAAAGGTTTATGGGTCTCTAGAAAGCTACGAGGGTGGTGTTATAGCGCAGCATACAGTCACTCAGCGCGATAGACAAAGCGGCCCTCGCTGATCGTAGCGCGCACTCTTCCGCCCATGAGCCAGCCATCGAAGGGAGTGTTCTTCGATTTAGATTTGGAGTTCGCAGCACAGAACGGCCACTCGATATGGGGATCGAAGATCATCACATCGGCGAAGTCACCGGCTGCGAGTCTGCCGCGGCCCTGGAGGCGAAGTACTGCGGCGGGGCGTGCGCTCAGCAACTCGATCACCCGGCTTAATGACAGCCCGTGCCGCTTATGTAACAGTGACAGGCACAATCCCAGCGCGGTCTCAAGCCCAGTGATTCCATTCGGGGCACGCTCAAACTCCTGCTCCTTTTCATGGGCCGCGTGAGGCGCGTGATCCGTCGCAATGCAATCCACCGTGCCATCGAAGATGCCGGCGATCATCGCCTCGCGATCGGCTTCCGAACGTAGTGGCGGATTCATCTTCGCATTGGTGTCATAGCCGCTCACCGCCTCTTCCGTCAGCAGGAAATGATGCGGAGCGACTTCGCAGGTGACATGCAAACCCTGCTCTCTGGCACGGCGTACCGCCTCCAGCGCGGCAGCGGTCGAGAGATGCGCGACATGCAGGTGAGCGTCTTTTGTATTTAACTCGGCAAGCAGGCGAATATCGCGCTCGACCAGTCCCCACTCCGCCTCCGAAGTCATCCCGCGCAGCCCCAGGCGAAATGCCAGCGCCCCGGCATTCATCGAGCAGCCGCCGGTCAGTCGCGTATCTTCGGCATGTTGAATCACAGGAAGCCCGACGCGCGCCGCAGTGGCGAGCGCCTGACGCATGATGTTCTCCTCGAGGATCGGCTTGCCATCGTCGCTCACCGCGACCGCACCAGCCGCATGCAGCGACTTATAATCCGTTAGCCGCTCGCCCATGCTGCCCACCGTCGCCGCGGCGATGGGGAAGACCCGCGCGCTCGCACTACGCTCCGCATCTTGCATCCAGCGAGTGATTCCGACGGAGTCATTCACCGGGATCGTGTTAGGCATCGCGCAAACGCTGGTGAAACCTCCCGCCGCCGCCGCCGCAGTTCCACTGGAGATGGTTTCCTTATAGCCCTGGCCCGGCTCCCGCAGGTGAACGTGAATATCCACGAGCCCCGTGGAGACAACGAGTCCCGTCGCGTCGAAAACTTCCGCATTCTGCTCGCGCGCCGGGCCGTCAAGTTCACCCGGAAGAGCGACAGCAGACACGCGCCCCTCGCTGAGCAGCACGTCACGCCGTCCATCGATGCCCGCTGCGGGATCGATGAGCCGTCCTCCTCGAATAAGTACAGGCATCAGTTGCGTCCCGCAGCGTGACCGGGGGAAGGTCGCTGTTTTTTTGGCCGCCCGGGTAGCCGCTTCACAAAGCCGCCCGGGGAGTCGCTCGCCAGCTTTGCCGTTGCATGCGTTTTCATCGTGCCACTGTTGTAGTCAGGACCCATGGCACGGTCAACCAGAGCCATGCGGATCGCGACCCCGTGACGCACCTGCTCCGCGATCGCCGAATGCGGCCCATCGGCGACCTCGCTCGTAATCTCAAGTCCGCGAATCATCGGGCCCGGATGCATGATCAGCGCATGAGGCGCGTACGCGGCCATGCGCTCGGCATTGGCCTGATAGTTGGCCTTGTAGTCCTCAAGGTCGAGATGCAGCCCGGCGAGTCGCTCCGCCTGAATGCGCAGCATCATCACCACTTGCGATTGTCTGAGTGCGGCGGCGAAGTCCCGCTCAATTTCAATTCCCGGGCCAATCTCGGCCGCGACCTCGGGCAACAATTTCTCAGGCCCGCAGAAAATCACCCGCGCACCCAGGCGCGGCAGCAGTAGGGCATTAGACCGCGCCACGCGGCTGTGCCGGATATCGCCAACGATGGTTATCGTGAGCCCTTTTAGTGAGCCTTCGTCAATCGGACGCGAGGAATCTGCGCCGGCCCTATTCGGTGATGACGCCACGATCAATCCGGGGTCATGCGCATTTTGCGGGCCGCTTGCTGCAGCAAGATGCGCGAGGATCGTCCGCAGATCAAGCAGCGCCTGCGAAGGGTGCTCGTGCATTCCGTCGCCCGCGTTCAACACCGGCAAACCCGTACTTCGCGCCAGCAGCCACGGTGCCCCCGAAGAGAGATGCCGCAGAATAATGCACTCCGCCCCGAGCGCGCGGAGCGTGATGCCAGTGTCCTTGAGCGACTCGCCTTTTTCGATACTCGATGACAGCGAACTGACCAGCGTAGTGTCGGCGCCAAGCCCCTTCGCCGCTAGCTCAAACGAAGTCCGCGTCCGCGTGCTCGATTCGTAAAACAACAACGCTATACGGCGTTTTTGGAGGCGCAGCATGCGCTTGAGCGGGTCCTCGTTTTCCAGCAGGTTAGCGCGCGCGAGGATATCGCCAACGTCCGCGAGGGTCAGATCGAGCACTGATAGCAGCGAGCCCGCCGCTACGGGAAACATCCCGTGGGCGGGTTCGCCGGTGACCAATCCTAAATCCGGGTCGATGGAAGGTGTCATGTCTGAAATTGACGAGCCTCGCTCCGGTAGTGGCGGCACCACGACACTCGCATCCTGCGCTTCAGGATCAATCGGTGCGCTCGACAAGCAGGACCTGCTCATCCTGATCGACTTCCTGCAGCTTGACCTCGATGATCTCGCGGCTCGAAGTAGGCACATGCCGCCCAACAAAAGTAGCTTCAATAGGAAGCTCGCGATGGCCGCGATCGATCAACACCAGCAGTTGCACCCGCCGGGGACGGCCATGATCGAACAGCGCATCAAGCGCCGCGCGAATCGTCCTCCCGGTGTAAAGCACGTCGTCGACGAGGATGATGTCCCGCCCGTTCACATCGAACCCGATACTGCCCGGACTAACCACCGGACGCAGATCGCGGGTCGAAAGGTCGTCGCGATAAAAGCTGATGTCCAGGGTGCCAGTGTCGGCCTTGCTCTTCTCGATGCCGCTGATCAGCCCACCCAGGCGCTCAGCAAGCGGAACACCACGCCGCTTGATGCCGACCAGGCCAACGTTCTGCGCGCCATTATTCTTCTCGATGATTTCGTGGGCCAGCCGCACCAGCGTTCGCTGGATCTCGGAGGCAGACATAAGGCGCGCTTTTTCGCGCAGCGCGGGGTATGTTTTTGACATAAAGGCTCTGGCCGGATGATACGAGGCTTCCGCGAGGCGGGCAAGCCTCACGGCTAACTGCGGCCGGCTCGCGGCCAATCTTACGAATTCCTCATGCCTACCTTGCGGGCAGAGAAAAGCTTGGCGCCCAGCGCTCCTCCGATTACGGAGAAGGCGAGAATACCCAGCGAAGAAATGAAGGTGGCAAACAGAACCAGTGCCGCCCTTCCATTTGGAGTCGGTAGCGCGGCCAGGAAGTCCTGCATCTGCGCCTTAGTCTGGGGATTTTGGGCGTCGGCCTGCATGAAGGCCTCGATCAGGGTTTGAACATCTTTATCCGGTGTAGCAGTGTTGTGAAAGACATAACGCTGGGCCACCATCAGGAGTCCATCTGCGGTCGCCGATAAAACGCCCGCCAGCAGACCCAGCAACATGCCGATGCGCAAGCCGACGCGAAAATTGAGCAGAGATGTACCGGCACGGCGGCGATAAAAATTAACCGCTCCAATGGCCCCCGCCACTACCCAGAAAAAGAACCCGCCAGGAGGGTAGGGAACGAGGTTTGAATCGAGAAGGCCCACGGGGACCGCAAAAATCACAGCCGCCAGGATCGCATCTTTCCATGAAGGGTCGCGGGCCTCGATGCCAGGCTGGCGCGGGCTGGCTGCGTTGAAGGCTTCGACGCCCTCGATGCCCTGCTCGATGCGAAGCTGCGGCGCGCCGCAATTCGGGCAAAAAGTCTCTGCGGGTACAAGAGTCGCCCCACAACGATGGCAAAGCAGTTCCATTGTTCTGAAGCTATCGGAGCCGGGGCCTAAATGCAATTACTGGCCCCGTCTGCGAAAACTCCATTGAGGGCTTGCCGCCCCGTGTGATTAGTTGCTTTCGCCTTTGTCCATACCTGCGGGCAGGTCGAGTTGCACCAGTGAAAACTTGGTCTCATCGGCGCTGCTGCTGCTCTCAATTCCCATGATGTGCTGGTGACGCTTCGACCCGGCCTTGAGGTAGTGGCCTTTCTCCTGGTCAACGGCGTCATCGAAGTGTATGTCCGCGTGCTGACCTGAGTCGTCGCAGGTGAGGCCTTCCCGGGTGGTCGTGGGCGTTCCCACGGCGTGCTTGCCGTTACATTCGATCACATCGCCGTAGCGGCCAAGGGCCTTTTTATAGAACGCAAGCACCTTTTCCTGCTGATCGGAAGTCTGATAGCGCACCACCTTGATACGCATCTCCCAGTCGCCAAAACCCATGTGAATGTCTGCCGACTTGTCGCCCTCGTGGTCGCTGTCCACGCGCGCGCCTGGATATTGAGGCAAGCCGGTGTCCGCCGCTGAAACCTGGTCCTGCGTTACATGAATCCCACCGAGGGGCGTATCGATCTTGACGTTTTTGTCGCCGCCGTCCTTATTCTTTTCGACATTGACGGTGCAGGCGCAGGCCAACAGCACCAGAGTCGTCGCGCTGGCGAGGCCGAGGCTGCGGGAAATACTATGGGGCACAAACATGATGTTCTCCTTGCGAATGCATCTGCCCGAAGGCCGGAAAGGGGCACGTCGCGGACAGGCTACTGTGATGCTCTCATCAGCGAAAGCACTCACTATCGAAGGTACGCAGTCGTGGCCCTCCCCGTTCCCTTCGCCGTTTCTTACAGCTGGTTCTTTCAGCCTAGAACCCCGGTCCTGATGGCCACGCGTTCAATTGTCTCCAGTGCCTGGTCCAGTTGCTCCCGGGTGTGCTCAGAACTCATGATCGTCCTCACCCGCGCCTTGCCCTCGGGCACCGTAGGAAACGCGATCCCCGTCGCCATTACACCAGCCTCAAAAAGCGTCCGCGAAAACTCCATCGTCTTGCGCCCCTCTCCGATAATGATCGGAGTAATCGGCGTTTCGCTCGCCGGTGTCGTGATGCCCCCGATATCAAATCCGGCGCGCCCCAGTTCCGCTTTGAAGTAGCGCGTGTTCTCCCACAGCCGCTCGATACGCTCCGGCTCCTGCTCCAATATGTCGAAAGCGGCGATGCAGGAAGCCGCAACCGAAGGCGGATGCGAAGTCGAGAATAGAAACGGCCGCGCCCGATGATAAAGGTAGTCAATAAGGTCGCGTGACCCGCAGACATATCCGCCCAGCGCCCCGATGGCCTTCGACAGCGTACCAACCTGCACATCGACCCGCCCATGGCACCCGAAGTGGTCAATGCTCCCTCGCCCATTCCGTCCCAGCACGCCCGAAGCGTGCGCGTCGTCGACCATCATGATCGCGCCATATTTCTCGGCGAGGTTGGCCAGTTTGTCGACTGGGCCGATGTCGCCGTCCATGGAAAACACGCCGTCGGTGATAATCAGCTTCCTGCCCGGCTCGTTCTCGATTGACTTGAGCAGCTCCTCGGCGTGGGCAACATCTTTGTGTCGAAAGACTTTGATCTTCGCCCGCGAAAGCCGCGCGCCGTCAATGATGCTGGCGTGATTGAGTTCGTCTGAGAGGATGAAATCTTCTTTGCCGAGCAGCGAAGACACCGTACCCGCATTGGCGGTGAAGCCGCTCTGAAACACGACGCAGGCTTCGACATTTTTGAAGGCGGCGATCTTCTCTTCCAGCTCCATGTGAATGTGCATCGTGCCGGCGATGGTCCGGACCGCGCCCGACCCCGCACCGTACTTCTTGGCCGCCGCCACCGAGGCCTCGATCAGCTTCGGATGCGCAGCCAGCCCAAGGTAGTTATTCGAGGCCAGGTTGATGACCTTCCGCCCGTCATAAGTGCAGACCGCCGTCTGCTCGTCATCGAGGACACGAAGCTTGAAATAAGTGCCGTTCTGCTTCAGTCCCTCAAGCTGGTCGATTAGGTACTGTAGCTGCGGACGTTGCGCGAGGCTGACTGCCATGGGTGGGGTTCTCCGTGGGCTTTCGCCCTGTGAGCATCCTACCGCCAACCCCCACCTCGCATCTATCGGGGCCGACAGATCTCGAACTATCGTTACGCGTCTGCCCCCAGATACAATGATCACTGGCGGGTCGAGCACGCGATTGCTACCCCTTAGGGAGCAATCCATGTCCAACCACTTGCCAATACATAGCAGGATTGCAGTTGAGGGTGTGGATGCGTAAAGCAAGTGTCGTATGCGGGGCCGTCTGCTCCTGCCTGTCTTTTGAAAAACTCAGGGCGAATAAAGTCTGTGTAGCTATCCTCGGTGCCGCCGTCCTTCTTTTGGCCGTCGTTACAGGCGC
>DASWUZ010000086.1:0-3953 GCA_036401395.1 Acidisarcina sp. | reverse complement strand
GAACAGGTGCGCCTCATCCTCGTCGACCCCAAGCGCGTCGAGCTCGGCATGTACGAGGGCATCCCGCACCTCTTTACGCCCATCATCACCGAACCGAAGCTGGCAGCGAATGCGCTCCGCAACGCCGTTCGCGAGATGGAGCGCCGCCTCAAGCTCCTTGCCTCCCGCAGCGTCCGCAACATCGACCAATACAACCGGCTCTTCGAAGCCGGCACACCGAGCCTCTTCGAAGACACCGATGACCAGGAGCCGTTGCCCTACATCATCATCATCATCGACGAGCTCGCCGACCTGATGATGCTCGACAAGTCCAATGTCGAAGAGGCCATCACCCGCCTGGCGCAGATGGCGCGCGCCGTCGGCATTCACTTGGTGCTTGCGACCCAGCGCCCCTCAGTCGATGTCATCACGGGCCTCATCAAGGCCAACGTGCCAACCCGCATCTCCTTCCGCCTCGCGACTAAGGTGGACTCGCGCACCATCCTCGACTCCAACGGGGCGGAAGCCCTGCTGGGCCGCGGCGACCTGCTCTTCCTGCCGCCTGGCACATCCCGCGTACAGCGCCTCCACGCCCCATTCGTCACCGAAAAGGAAATCACCGCGGTCGTTGAATTTTGGAAGAAGCAGGGCCAGGCCGAATACGTCCAGGGCTTCCTCGAATCTCCCAAAGACGACAAGGGCCGCGACCTCGAAGCCAACCCTGAAGAAGGCGACGGCAACGACGAACTTTACGAAGACGGAGTCCGTCTGGTGCTCGAATTCGGCAAGGCCTCCACCAGTCTGCTGCAACGTCGCCTGCGGATAGGCTATGGCCGCGCCGCCCACCTTATCGACATGATGGAGCGCGACGGCATAGTAGGCTCCGCCGACGGCTCCAAACCCCGCGAAATCCTGAAGCCCCCAGGCTGGCTCAACGAAGTAGAGTCAACCCTGAGGTAAGGTGCCCGCAACTCAGGGTGTAGATGGAAGTACGTCTCTAATCTTTTGCTTTACGAGCGCGACGCTTATTCCGGCGAGGTCACGGGCAAGCTGCGATTCAGGGTAGAGTCGATCGTAGTTCACTTCGACCTTGTCGTCGGTCTCATTGAGCCTCAAAACAGGATGGGGAGTCACTAGTGGGACCATGGTTCCACTTTGCCCATCGACAAAAAAGATGTACTTTTCATTAACTTTAATCTCATCGAAAAGGGCAGTGTGAATTGTCGCGGTGTGGCCATTGGAAAGGACAGCACTCCCACCTCTCGCAGTAATAGTCATAGGGTGGGAAGCGGTACCCTTGAGTGCCTCGTCTGGCTCAAGAACGTAATCGGAGTAGATCTCATCTCCATCTGCTGACAAGTAGCCGGTGCGCCCGACAACAGAGGCAACAACAACCACATCACTCCTCTTTACGAGGGAGGGAAGATCATCAATACCCCAAGGCTCTCCGATGTCGTTAAGCTCGACATTTCCCTGGAGCTTCGCGGTGAGCTTCTCCAGTCCGTCTTGTCCGCGTAAAAACTTCACCCGCTCTTGCGCGGTTACTGTTTTCACCGTGGGGCCAACATATACCTGGCCCCTCGCGCCCAGGTTGAAAAAATATAGTAACGAAACAATCAAAGTAGTAGTTCCAACCCGAACCAATTTGCACGTGGAAACCCCCATCAGTTTAACAAGAAATATATTTGATATATAGCTCGGAAGTGTCCCATACACCGTCTACATAAAAATCTAGAGTTCCAAACTCAACGGTGCAGGTACCAGAGTAAGCATAGGTGACGGATGGATCCATCGCTTCGGTTATATGGGCCTTTGCATTTTGGGATTGAACCCAAACACGCGTATGCCTCGTGCTATTGGGGACTCTGCTGGCGTCGCTCTCAACGCGCTACGCCGCCCACCTCATCGACAAGATGGAGCGCGACGGCATAGTAGGCTCCGCGGACGGCTCCAGGCCTCGCGAAATCCTGAAACCCCCAGACTGGCTGAGCGAGGTCGAGTCAACCCTGAGGTAACTTGCTTTTAGGCCGCGTCGCTCTTCCGGTTATCGGGCACTGCGATTCGATCAAAATTCTGAGCCAGCTTGTGCAAGGCGGCCGCTACTTCAGCACCGGCGACCGGCTTCCCATGCCCGGGAATCACTACCTTGGGATCGAGCCCCGCCAGCGTCTCCACCGAAGCCCGCGCTTTGGCCCAGTCCCACGTGAAGTAAGCCGGCGGCCCATGTAGTTCCGCATGCTGCGCCACTGCGGCCTCAAAGAATGCCTCGGGCTTAGTCGTGCAAAACGCATCGCCTACCAGCAGAGTCCTGTCCGACCGCCGAAAGAACGAAACGTGCCCCGGCGTATGCCCCGGCGTCAACAGCACCTCCCAACCCGGCATCACCTCGAAGGGTTCACCATCGCCGGAAGGGATCTCCTTGAGCCAGCGCCGCAAGTCCACCGGACCGCGCGGAAACATAGGCGCCATCAGCGGCATCGCCCCACCGCCCGCGCCGGCATTGGGTTTGGGATACTCCTTTTCCCCAGTCAAATATGGAAACTCCAGGGGATGGGCGTACACCGGAACACTCCAATGCTCCGCCAACTCGCCCGCCGCGCTCACATGATCGAAGTGCCCATGCGTCAGCACGATCGCATTCGGGGCCCTGTGGAAATGCCTGTCCGCCCATCGCAGTATGTAGCTTGCCGAAAAGGGAATCCCAGCGTCGATGAGGGTCCAGGTCCCGTCGGGGTGAATGACGCCAAACACGTTGACGAAAGCGATCCGCAGCCCCAGCACCCGCACGCCTGTGGCCACGTCAAGATCATCGATAGGCACAACCTGCGACTCGGGAACCTCCACCTGATCCATAATCCCTCCAAGAAGGATGGGATGCACGTCACTCCGAGTGGAGTTTCCGCAGACTCCAAATGGCTTCGACGCTGCGCCTTTGGCGCCTACAACCTCCGCAGCGCCAGCGAAGCGGCATGGAAACCGCACATCCCATGCACCCCGCCGCCCGGCGACGTAGACCCACTGCACAAGAATATTCGAGGGTCGCTGGTCGCGTAGCTTCGCAACGTAGGCCGCACTAAAAGTTGGCGCGCGCTCATCATCCCGCCTGCAATATCACCGCCGAGAAGGTTTGGATTCCAGGCTTCAAGCTGCGCCGCAGATTGCGCACGCCGCGCCAGCACACAGTCTCGAAACCCCGGCGCGAACCGCTCCATCTGCGCCTCGATAGCGGCTGTCCGGTCCAATTCCGATCCATTAGGAACATGGCAATAGCCCCATGCCGTATGCTTCCCGGCAGGCGCGCGCGAAGCATCGCAAACGCTGGGCTGCACTACCAGCACAAAGGGCCGGTCTGCATGACGCCCGTCAAAAGCTGCCTGCTCCGCCACGGCGATCTCCTCAAAAGTCCCAGCCACATGGACAGTCCCAGCCCGGCGGCAAGCCTCTGCCTGCCACGGAATGGGCTCCGAGAGCGCCCAGTCCACCTTGAATATCCCCGGTCCCCGCCGAAACCGCCGCAGCGTCCCTCGATACCCCGCCGACAGCCGTTCCCCAGCAATCTCATCCAGGGCCCCCGTACTCGTATCAAAGAAAGTCGCGTCCGTCGGTTCTATGTCTCCCACCCGCGCCACGCGAACGCCCGTTCTAACCTCACCACCAAGAGAACGCAGGTGCGCTACCAGCGCCTCGGTCAGCGACTGCGCCCCGCCAGCGCTCACAGGCCAGCCGCTAGTGTGGGCTGCTCCCCCAAACACCAACGCGACCGCCGAGGTAAAGTGCGCCGTTAACGGCATCACCGAATGCGCAGCCATCCCCGCAAACAGCGCTCGCGCTCGTTCCCCTTGAAAGCGGGAGCGCCCCAGCACCGTCGCAGGCAGCATCGCCGACACCCCAAACCTCGCCAGCAGCAAAGGATGCTGCGGCAAATGCAGCACCGGCCCGAGAAGCTCTGGGACCAACTCCTTCCATCCCCGCAC
>DASWUZ010000085.1:0-2895 GCA_036401395.1 Acidisarcina sp. | reverse complement strand
ATTGCGAACGCCCTCTACATTGAAGTCAGGAAAATGGCGCGCCAGCGAGCGTTCCAGCACATGCAGGTACTTCGCGCGCGAAGCGGTCCGCGTCGTGGGCGTCCGCTGATCGCGATCGGGAACGAGCTGCAGCAATTGCGGCTTCACCTGCCCAAACCGCTTCGCATGTAGCCGCAGGACCTGCTTGCCCGCCCCCTGCCGCCCCCAGTCAATGGCCGCGATGGTGCGGACCACATTCCGCTCGTCGGACCAGAGGTGAAGAACGCACCGGCCGTATTCCGCGGAGAGAGCATAACGCGCGGTGCGCATGTCGAAGAGCACGCGGCCATCCTCGATCACAGCCGCACTTGGGTGCTCGGCCAGGAAAAGCTCCAGGACTTGCGCCAACTCCGCCGCCGATGGGGCCGCTTCTGTCACCCCGCAATAATCGCAGGTTTCGACAGTTGCCTGTGCTCTTGGGGAAACCGTTAGGTCTACCGCGCCGGGAACTGGACATTGTTTAGTACGAAATACAGATGTAGTGGTTCACGCTTGACGATCTACATACCGTGTTACTTTGATGGCTTGGGAAGAGGGAACGCCGCCCTCTAAGGCAGCCTGGCCCGTCTTCACTTTCTGGGTTCCCTCTTGCGGATGCCTCCTCCGATTGGTACTCCGGTGCCAGTCAGGTTGTAGGTGATGTTGCCGTCGGCGGTACCGAGGGTGAAGCTGCCGTTGACGGGGCCGAGAGCAGTCGGCGAGAAGGTCACACTGAAGGTGCAGGACGCTCCGGGGGCGAGGGTTGTATTGGGATCGATGGGGCCGCAGGTGCCTCCCATGAAGTTGAATTCGTGGAGGTAGAATTCATCGATGTACCTCGGGTAGGAGCTCGTGTTGTTAGTCACGGTAATCGTGATGGGGGCGCTAGTCGTGCCAACCACAATGTTGCCAAAGTTGGCTGGGGATGGGCTGAAGTCTAATCGGGCCTGGCCGGTGCCCTCGATGGCGACTGTCGCTATAACGTTGTTGGCGGGGCCGAGGAGATTTACGGTGCCGGTTCGGAGGCCGGAGGTTGTCGGGGAAAAGATTACGTCTATTGTGCAGATGTCGCCTGGGTTGTATGACGTGGTTGTGTTGCAGGTGCCGGTCCCGGCGTTCGTAAAATCACCCCCGAGAATTTGGGGAGTGCCGAGGGAGCCTGCGCTGTTTACTGTGACCAGCAGCGACGTTGCCGGTGAGGTGGTGCCTACCTGAAGCGCTCCGAAGTCGATGGTACCTGTCTGGAGCTTCAACACGAGGCCATGATTGACATCAGTGATGTACAGCACCCCATTTTTATCCAGTGCAAGTCCGAAGGGATATGAAAGATTACTGGAAAGATTAAAGATAGGCACGACGCTTTGGGTGTATCCTCCCGTCGAGGGGGCCTCTTTCAGCACAGTGTGGAAAGCGGTGTTGGCTACGTAAACGTTATAATTCGCGTCCACGGCAACGCCGAAGGGATCCAAATTGGATGCAACTGTACTAGGCGTGTAGCCTTGTGCGGAAGGTGTCCATTTTAAGACTTGGTTTGACTGTTGGTAGGCAACGTACACGTCCCCCTGTCCATCGACGGCCAGGCCTGCGGGGTCACCATTACCGGTGGCCACAACGCTTTCAATAAAGGCGGCCCCGCTGGGTACCTCCTTCAGAACCTCTGTTTGTGAGAGGAAAAGCGCTGAATTGGAGATGTAGATGTTTCCACTCATATCGACCGCTACGCCGTCGGGAGAGTTTAAGCCGCTCCGCACTACACTCTCGATGTAAGACCCTGCGAGGGGCGTCTCCTTTAGAATTTGGCCGCCGCCGTAGACCATGTGACCATTGACGATCTGAGGGCCGCTATCTGCGATATAGATGTTGCCGCTGCCGTCGACTGCCACGCCGGCAGGAAAAACAGCGCTGTTGGGAATGACCGACTCTGTGTATCCACCGCTCGGGGCGGGTGTCTCCTTCAATATCGTTTGTAGCGTATAGGTCGCAATGTAGATGTTGCCGCTGCCGTCGACTGCTACGCCGTAAGGAGTGGCGCCCAGACCACTACGTACGGTACTTTGCGCGCCGTTGAACTGCGCCATCTGAGCTTGGAGCGGTGGTTGGGGTGCTAGCGAGAAAGCGAATGCGGTGAGCATGGTGGGCAAAAGTAGCTTACGTAGATACTTTTTTGGCATGGTAAATAGCGACATAGTGTGGTACTCCCTGGCAGAAAATCTACCCTGAACTGGGGGCGTGTTACCCGAGGTGTTGGAGTTGTCAAGGTTGCGAGAAGCAATGGGGCAGGAACGACAAACTAATAGAAGCAATCATCTCTAATTGAGCAGCGATTACCGAACTTATAGCAACGTTGATCCAGTTAGTCAATATTTAAGAAAGTTGTCATACCACAATAGAAATGTCTCCGGTTCGCCTCAATAAAAGTGTTCCCTTCGATTCTGATTTATCCGGCAGCTGAGCTGTCAAGGGCAGCTTATAGCTTCGCTTCATGGATGGTACTTTGGCGGTTGCGGCCCCGCGAACAACTGGAAGTGCCCTACCGGCCAGCATTCCAACTGTGGCTAGGATAAAATCAAAGCCTCAGGGTGCTTCGATGGCGACCACGACCTACGTGCCGGTGGAGCTATACCTTCGGTCTTCCGAATATGAACCGGATGCAGAATACGTAGACGGCAAATCGAGGAAAGACCTGCGGGCGAGTACGATCACGCGGATTGGCAGACCGCGATCCTGACCTGGTTTCTGACTCACTCTAAAGATTGGAATATTCGCGTGATGGCTGGACAGCGAGTTCAGGTATCGGCCACGCGGTTCCGAGTTCCTGATGTCGCCGTACTCGACCGGGCACACCCGATGGAGCAGATTATTACGAAGCCACCCATT
>DASWUZ010000084.1:0-10104 GCA_036401395.1 Acidisarcina sp. | reverse complement strand
GGAATTCCAGCTAGCGTCCGCGGTCGATTGGGGGAGCCGTTTTTCACAACTAAAGGACAACGCGGGACTGGACTCGGCCTGTGGGTCACGCAAACCATCCTTGAGAGGTATGGCGGACACCTCCAACTATGCTCTTCGACTGCGCCGTCCCGGCATGGGACGGTGTTTAGCGTTTTCCTGCCGACAAATCTGAGGCCACAGCCAGTGCTGATGAATGCGAGCGGCGGTGGGCCAGCAGGCCGGGCAATGGGCATCTCTTCCGCCACGAATTGGGACCGCGCCAGCCACAGGATGAGAGTGAACGAATGATAGTGTCTCATTCCATTATCTAATCGCGACCGCCAATGCCAAGGGCTTTCATTTTGCGATAGAGGTGGCTGCGTTCGAGGCCAAGCGCTTCGGCGGCACGGGTGACATTGCCGCGGCATTCGTCGATCTTCTTCAGGATGTAGTCGCGCTCGTAGGCCTCGCGCGCCTGCTGCAGAGTACTGAACTCCTCGCCAGGACGCGACGACTCACGCGCCACCAGTACGGGCAGATGTTTACGCTCGATGCGATTCACATGGGGATTCATGATGAGCACGCGCTCGATGAGGTTCTTCAGTTCGCGTACATTGCCGGGCCAGTTGTACTGCTTCAGCATGGCGACCGCGTCCTCGGCCAGTTCGACGCGAGGGCGGCCGTACTCCCGTCCAAAGACACGCAGGAACTCCCGGGCCAGCAGAGGAATATCCTCCTTGCGTTCGCGCAGTGGGGGGACGAGAAAAGGGATGACGTTGAGCCGGTAGAACAAGTCCTCCCGAAAATTGCCCTTGGCGGTTTCCTCTTCGAGATTTTTATTCGTGGCCGCAACCACGCGCACATCGACGTTCAATGGTCGCGTCGCACCGACTGGGGTGAAGCTTTGTTCATCGAGCGCGCGCAGTACCTTGGCCTGCGTTTTGAGGCTCATGTCGCCCACTTCATCGAGGAAAAGGGTGCCGCCGTCGGCGCGCTCAAGGGTGCCTCGCTTTTCCGGGGGGCCGCCCGGGACCGCGCTGTGACGATAGCCGAAGAGCTCGCTCTCGATGAAATCCTCCGGGATCGCCGCGCAGTTTAGCTCAATGAACACGCGGTCGCGGCGGAGACTTTCGGCGTGGATGGCGCGCGCGATCAGTTCCTTGCCCGAGCCGGATTCGCCATAGATCAGCACCCGCCCGTTGGTAGGCGCCATGAGTTTGATTTGTTGCCGCAGCGCCTTCGCGGGCACACTCTCGCCCGTGATTGGCGCGTACTCGGAGAGCTGTCGTTTGAACTCCTGGTTGTCGCTGCGCAGGTGCCGTGCCTCGATGGCGTTCTTTACGAGGATCAGCGTGCGATCGAGGGAGAGCGGCTTCTCAAGAAAATCAAACGCGCCGAGTTTGGTGGCGCGCACGGCCGTCTCAATTGTGCCGTGCCCGGAGATGATGATGACCTCGGGCTTTCGCTCTACTTCAAGTTGATGAATGTCGTTCAGCACATCGAGGCCGTCGCGGTCGGGCAGCCAGATGTCGAGCAGCACGACGTCGTAGATCGCGTCACGCAGCAGTTCCATCGCCTCGGCGGCGCTGGGCGTGGAGGTAACCGCATAGCCCTCTTCCTTCAAAATGTCTTCAAGTGAGGAGCGGATCTGAGATTCGTCGTCGACGATGAGCAGGTGGTTCATAGTTTCGCGTTCACGACTGGGCGGCCTGACTTGCGGTCTCCAGTGTTGCTGCTTCCTCTTCAATTAGTGCGGCCGGCCGCAGAGGAGGTGCTGGGGCACTGAAAATCACGGCGGATTCCGCCAGCGGTATTTCGACGATGAACCTCGCGCCCACCGGCGTATTCTGCTCGGCGCGGATGGCTCCGTGGTGCTCCTGGACGATCTTTGCTGCGATGGCGAGGCCGAGTCCGGTGCCCCGTTGCTTAGTCGAGAAGTGAGGCAGGAAGAGGCGCTCTCTCATCTCCGCTGTGAGGCCGTGGCCGGTGTCGCTGATGACGATTTCCGCGGCCTGCTGGGTCTCGGCGACGCAGGTCTCTATTGTCAGTTCGCGCAGTAGGCTGCCTTGCATGGCCTCAGCCGCGTTGTCGACCAGGTTGGCGAGCGCGCGCTTGAGCGCCTCCGGGTCGGCCATCACCGGCGGAATGCCGCGGCCCAATCTTCGCTCTATCCGTATCCCATCGAGGCGTCCCGCGAACAACATCAGCGCGTTCTCGACGATTTCGTTCAGGTCGGACGGCCGCGGCTGCGCTGTGGGGAACTGTGCCAGCGCCGCGAATTGGTCCACCAGCGAACGCATGCTCTCTACCGAACCAAGGATGACCTCGCTGCATCGCCGGATGACGGCCGCTGTCTCCGGCGTCGGTCGGCCGATATGCTTGCGAATGCGCTCCGCGGACAAGGCAATCGGGGTAAGCGGATTTTTGATCTCGTGGGCGACGCGCTGCGCTACTTCTTTCCAAGCCATCTGGCGTTGTGCGAGGAGGAACTCTGTTACGTCTTCGAGAACGAGTATAGATCCCGCATCGCCGTGCCCCAGGGGCAACCGCGCGATCGTGGCCGCAAGATTGAGGGTGCCCTGCGGCCCACGAAATTCAAATTCAGTCGACGCAATCCCCATTCGGCGGCTGCGTCGGACGAGGCGCATGAGTTCGCCGGATACATCTTCGGGGAAGATGCGATCAAGAGGGCTCCCCACGATGGGAGCTGCGTCGCTGTTTTTAAAGCGGTCGAGAAAAGCTCGATTCGCCTGAAGCACTCGGAGTTCGGCATCGAGGGTCACGACGCCGGAAGGAATAGTTTCGAGAATGATTTCGAGCTCGCGGCGGCGCTCTTCAATCGCGAGATTGGCAGCGGAGAGTTGCTGTGTTGAGGTTTCAACCAGGGTGCGGCTCTCTTCAAGGTCGGCCGCCATGTGGTTAAAGGAGCGGATCAGTTCGCCGAGTTCCTCAGTGGCCTCAAGGGTGATGCGGTGCTTGTAGTGGCCATCGGAAATTTCATCCATGGCGTCTGCCAGCGCCTCGACGGGCCGGGTAATCTGCTTCGACAGGAAGAGCGCAAGCCAACTGCTGGTGAAGAACACCAAGGCAGTGAGCAGCAGCAAAATGGAGAGGGAGAGCCGCCGCAGGCCGTTACGGGAGCGAAATGTTGCCCAATAGACCTCCGTGCCCCGGCGAACGTCCGCTACGGTAGCGCCGAGGCCAAATGGCATAGGCATGGCGACGACCACGAGCCCATGAGGTAAACCCGCTCGCCCGACGGCATATTCCTGACCCCCGGTTGCGAGGACCGATTCGTCAAGGCGAGCCGCTGCCAGGGCGGCGTCCGCTAGAGGCTGCTCTTGCGTTTTTGACTGAGACTCTTGCAAGGCAGGCGGTGAGCCCGAGCCAAGATTCCCCTTGAGATCGGCGCCCCAAGTCCGCACCGTAGCCAATCCGTCGCCACTTGGAACCTGATACTGCAGTGCGACCTTCTCGGCTCGATACACGATTACGAACCCGCCCTGGAGGGTGATGTGGTGCCCCCGAATCGCGGCCCGCTGGCTGGCAGTGTCGGGGCCGGTTTGATTCAGTTCCGACACAATCGAGGCCGCCTCCGCCTGAGCGTTATCAGCCGCATATTTGGACAGCGTCTGGGCCATGCGCGTCGAGTCGTCGTGCAACTGCATCACTGGCTGTGAAAACCAGCGGTCCATCGAACGGTTCATCAAGCCGTAGCTGAAAAAGAACATGAAGAGGGCGGGGGCAAAGGACAGTAATAGAGCGCCGATCAGCATTCTTGTGCGCAGCCGCGATCCGAGTACCCGGCTGCGCTCATCCGCATAGAGTTTGAGAATGTTGCGGGAGAGCAACACCAGAAGCACCATGAAGAGCAGGAAGACGATGGACGAGATGCCTGTGAAGAGGAAAATCAGAGAAGCGCTGCGGGGTCTCAAGAAGGACAGGTTAAAGGCGTCGAGCGCTCCAAGCAGGACGAAGAGCAGCAGCAAGCCACATCCGAGGAGCGCAACCGCAGTCTTCCGGTGCTTCGCTTCAACCATCCAGCTGGCTCCTGTCCGCCATGACTGCCTGTCTCGCTGACGTCTAGAAGAAAGGCAATGGTCAGATTATAGGTCGAATAGCAGAGTAGTCTCGTCTGGGGGGGCTTCCCCGGCAAGACGAGAAACAGTGGCTACGTCTACGTCTAGCACATGGGGTTGAAACCCTGTTAGATCGGTCGTGCCCGGGTACCAATCTCAACCACAATTGAGCAGTTTTCCCGAGAACTCTTTATATTCAGGAGAAAAATGCCGGAGGTGCCAGCCCCTTTTTGATATTTATGGCATAATTACAGATGCGCGTGTCGCTAGGCGGCTGCGCTAGTCAACTGGTTGCAAACATTGCAGCCGCACCACGGCCAGGAAGTTTGGATCCCCTGCGCGGTGGTAGACGAGGATGAATGAGAAAACTCAGCAAGAATGTAGTGAAGGCGCGTGCGCTGGTCGAGAACCGGCCCTATGCGCTACAGGAAGCCGTACCCCTCCTTCAAAAAGCAAAATATGTGAAGTTCGACGAGACCGTCGATCTGACGCTGCGCCTTGGGGTTGACCCGAAGCATGCGGACCAGATGGTGCGCGGTACGGTCGTGTTGCCTCACGGGCTGGGCAAGTCGAAGCGGGTGGCGGTGATCGCTTCCGGCGAACGGCTCAAGGAAGCTGAGGCTGCGGGTGCCGAGTTTGTCGGCGGTGATGACCTCGTGGAGCGGATTCAAAAAGAGAGCTGGACCGATTTTGATGCCCTGATCGCGACTCCCGACATGATGAAGTCGGTTGGCCGTCTGGGGAAGGTGCTTGGGCCTCGCGGGCTGATGCCGAACCCAAAGACGGGTACGGTGACGAACGACGTTGCTGCGGCGATTCGCGAAATCAAGGCCGGTAAGATCGAGTTCCGCACCGACAAGACGGCATTGGTGCATGTGCCGGTAGGCAAACTGTCGTTTCCGGCCCAGAAACTGATCGATAACGCGACTACGGTCATCAATAGCATCGTTCGGGCAAAGCCTTCAGCAGCCAAGGGCAAGTACATCAAGGGCATTACGCTTAGCTCGACTATGGGGCCTGGCATTCCGCTGGATAATGCGGTTGCGGAGCTGGCCGGCAAGGCTTAAGTATTGACTTCTAGCCGTTAGCCTCCAGCAAGGCGGAAGTGCGGCGGGGAATGAGTGCAGGGAATAGGGATCAGGTTGCAGGGATTAGGCGCGCCGGTTGGAGTCGGATAGGCGCGGAACGAACGCAGATTTCTGGCTAAGGGCTGGAAGCTGAGAGCTAGAGGCTATTTATGGCATTGACGAAGGAAAAGAAGGTAGAGCAGGTCGAGCGGCTGGCCAAGGAGCTTGAGGGCTCGACGAGCGCCATCGTGGGCAGCTTTGCCAAGCTGACGGTCACTCAGGATTTTGAGTTGCGCAAGGTGGTCCGAGGCGCGGGCGGAAGCTATCGCGTAGTCAAGAACAAGCTGGCTGCTCTGGCATCAAAGGGCACGCAAGTTGAGGGTGCGCTACAGGGTTTGAAGGGCGTTTCTTCGGTCGCTTACACGAGCGGCGATCCGGTGGCGCTCGCCAAGGCTCTTTCGACGTGGGTCGCTGACAATTCCGAGTTTACGTTCAAGCTTGGCATAATCGATGGCAAGGTGATCTCGGTTGACGAGATCAAGCAGCTGGCGACCATGCCGGCCAAGGAAGAGATTTACGCGAAGCTGCTGTTCCTTATCAGTTCGCCGGCGCAGCGTCTGGTTACGGTTTTGAATGCTGCCGGGCGGGACATGGCCGTGGTCCTCGGGCAAGGGGTCGAGAAGGAGAAGTTTGCTGCTGGGGCTGCTCCGGTCGCCGCTCCTGTAGTCGCCGCTCCTGCGTTGGCCGAGGCCCCGGTCGCCGAGGCTCCCAAGGTTGAGGCTTCCGCAGTTGCCACGGTAGCCCCGGTTGCGCAAGCACCTGTCGCTGAAGCTCCGGAAGCGGTCGCAGGGGAACCAGTGGCGGAGGCTGCTACTCCTGATGTTGCGACTTCGGACGCTACAGTGCCTGAGGCCACGGATACGGATGGAGCTCTGGTTGGCCTCTCTCAGACCGAGGCTTCGGTTTCGCTCGATCCAGTTGAGGGCAAGGTTGAAGATGCGGCTCCGGTTGACGGGGCGGCTGAGACGCCAGCGGAGTAAGTTTTGCGGTTTGTTGCTGAGTTGGATGATTTTTGGGTATTGAGAACTTTAGACTAGTAGCAAGTGGAGAGAATCATGGCAGATTTGCAGCAGTTGGAAGATCAGATCGTCGGGCTTAGCCTGTTGGACGCGGCGGCCCTGGTGAAGAAGCTTGAAACCCGCCTTGGTGTGTCGGCGGCAGCAGCGGCCCCGGTCGCAGCGGCAGGTGGCGGCGGAGCAGCGGCAGCGGCCGTGGTTGAGGAGCAGACTGAGTTCACCGTGATCCTCAAGGACGCGGGCGCGAACAAGATCAGCACCATCAAGGCAGTTCGCGAAGTCACCTCGCTTGGCTTGAAGGAAGCCAAGGACCTGGTAGACGGCGCGCCGAAGGCTCTGAAGGAGAACATCAGCAAGGACGAGGCTGAGACTATCCGGAAGAAGTTTGACGGCGTTGCGACGGTCGAAGTCAAGTAACCAGATCGAAAACAAATAAATCTGTAAAAGTCAATAAGGCAAGTTGCATGCCAAACGAAGACGCGCTATCCTTAGGAAGCGCGTTCCGGGGGCTGCAACTCCTTTTGTGGTCTGATTCGCTCTTCGGTACGTGAAATGGCACGGCTTGTTACTCGATTCTGCCTGGACGTTTCGGGAATTTCGGCTTTCGCCTGTAGGCAAAGGCCGTAGGGAATTGCGTGGCGCGACTGGGCTCAGCTCTTCGGCAGTCTGATTTTTCCTGAATCTAGAGTTTAGGAGTCGGAATGTCGCATGTCTGCAAAGCGGGCGGCGGATTTGCAGGCGTGATGAACCATCAGCGATAAGGCGGCTTACACGCTAGTTTGGAATCGGCGGGGATCGAAAATTCTGACTATATCAAGTGCACAAATCGTTTGTGACGCTCACGGGACGTTCTGTCTCCGTGGGCGCGTGTCTTTGATATCGACAAAATACGGTCTTGCCGTTAGCGTGCCTGCCCCTTAGCGTCCCGCCACAGCCGTGCGGACCTGGCAATTGGTTCCCGCGAACACCAACCTTGCGGAAGCGGTTCTTCGCGTGAGGACTTTTTATGGATCGTACTCGACTTGTACTCAAGGCTGACCGGTTTTCCCGGGTGAGATTTTAGATATAAGTACGGGAATTGGATGAGGATTCCCGGCTAGACAGCTATCAGGCGGCGCATTTTATTTGCGCCATGGCGGGGAGGTCATCCCGCTCCCTACTTCGGCGCCGCGGCCTACTCCGCGACAAGCGCTGTGTCCAGTGTGAACGAGGCGTGCTGGACACGCATGCGCGGGTATTCGTACTACAAAGATCTGCTGCGGGACTCGGGCAGCAGGTCTTCCTTCCGGTCGCTTTCAGGCTGGAACCTCGCGTTCAACGAGCCCCAGGAGTGAACATGCCGAACGAGAACCGCGCCATTCGCAGTCGTCTCGATTTTTCCAAAATTCCTACCGCTATCCAGATTCCTAACCTAATCGAGGTTCAGCGCCGTTCGTATGAGCGCTTTTTGCAGATGGACAAGTTGCCAGCGGAGCGCGAAGACAATGGGCTACAGTCCGTCTTCACATCGGTGTTTCCGATTACGGACTTCCGCAATATTTCGCAGCTTGATTTCGTCGATTATTCGATCGGCAACTGGGAGTGCAAGTGCGGGCACCTGAAAGGGCTCCATCACCTGCGTACGACGTGCGGCCATTGCGGCGCGATGGTGATCACGGACCCGTTTCACCCTGGAGATGTGCTTTGCCAGAAGTGCGGAACCTACAACAAGAACACTCCAGACTTCTGTAACAAGTGCGGCGACCCGGTGGGGCTGCAACTGAAGTATGACCAGGCGGAGTGCGAGGAACGGGGGATGACCTACTCCGCGCCGCTGAAGGTCACGGTGCGCCTGACGATATATGACAAGGATCCGGAGACGGGCGCGAAGTCGATCCGCGACATTAAGGAGCAGGAAGTATTCTTCGGCGATATTCCGCTGATGACGCAGAACGGTACGTTCATCGTGAACGGCACCGAGCGCGTGATCGTGAGCCAGTTGCATCGTTCGCCAGGCGTGTTCTTTGAGACGGCGTCGAACCGCACCTACTTCCTGGGCAAGATCATTCCGTATCGCGGTTCGTGGGTCGAGTTTGAATACGACCAGAAGAACACGCTCTACGTGCGCATCGACCGGAAGCGCAAGTTTCTTGGCACCATCTTTCTGCGCGCGCTTGGTTTGCGTTCGGACGAGGAGATTCTCAAGACGTTCTACACCGTGGACACTATCGAGGTGAAGGGCGGCAAGCTGCAGTGGACGATTGCACCGACGGACGAGAAGCCGACGCACCTGCTGGGCGCGAAGCCTGCGCATGCGGTGATGGTGAAGGGCGAGGAAGTTGCCCACTCCGGCCGCAAGGTCACGCCGAGCATTTTGAAGGCGCTGCGTGCGGGCAAGGTGACGCACGTCGAAATTGAAAACTCCGAATTGGATGGCGCTATCCTGGCCGCCGATGTGGTCGATACGACTACAGGTGAAGTCTTCGTCGAGGCGAATCAGGAGCTGACCGCGGACCGCATTCACAAGCTGACGGAAGCAGGAATCACTTCTTTCCAGGTGTTCTTCCCGGAGCGCGACGATGTTGGCAACATCATCACCAACACACTGCGCCGCGACTCGGTGCGGAAGCCGGAAGAGGCCCTGATCGAGATTTACCGCAAGCTGCGACCGGGCGATCCACCGACGCTCGATACGGCGACGGCGTTGTTCGAAGGCATGTTCTTCGATCCGCGCAAGTACGACTTCTCGCGCGTGGGACGTTTGAAGTTCAACATCAAGCTTTACGAAAGCCAGGATGCTTCGGGCCTCGATAAGCGGACGCTGACGCCTGAAGATTTCTATGGGACGATTCGATATCTGCTGAAGCTGCGTAAGAACGTCGGCGTGGTCGATGACATCGACCATCTCGGCAATCGCCGCGTACGCGCGGTCGGTGAACTGATGGAGAACCAATTCCGCATCGGCCTCGTGCGCATGGAGCGCGCCATCAAGGAAAAGATGAGCGTGTACCAGGAGATGTCGACGGCCATGCCGCACGACCTGATCAACGCCAAGCCGGTGATGGCCGCGATCCGCGAGTTCTTTGGGTCATCGCAGCTTTCGCAGTTCATGGACCAGACCAACCCGCTGTCGGAGATCACGCACAAGCGCCGCCTCTCCGCTCTTGGGCCGGGCGGTCTGAGCCGCGAACGCGCGGGTTTTGAAGTCCGCGACGTTCATCCGACGCACTACGGCCGCATCTGCCCGATTGAGACCCCGGAAGGTCCGAACATCGGCCTGATCAGTTCTCTGTCGTGCTTCGCGCGCATCAATGAATACGGCTTCATCGAGTCGCCTTACCGGCGTGTTCGTACCGGGCAGGTGCTCGACTATGTTGCGATCACCAATGCCGGCGAGAGTGGCATGCGGGTCGGCGAGCACCTCGAAAAGACCGAGGCTCTCAAGCTGAACGACAAGATGGGTAAAGAGAAGAAGCGGCTGATCGAGTTTGAGCCGTTCTCTTTTTACTTGTCGGCGTGGGAAGAAGATCGTCACACGATCGCCCAGGCTAACATTGAGCTGGACGCCGACCTGCGCCTCACCGAGGAACTGGTCAACGCCCGCCGCACGGGAAACTTCGTGCTAGTCAATCGTGCCGAGGTCGACTACATCGACGTCAGCCCGAAGCAGCTTGTCTCGGTCGCCGCATCGTTGGTGCCGTTCCTTGAGCACGACGACGCTAACCGTGCACTGATGGGCGCGAACATGCAGCGGCAGTCGGTTCCTCTGCTTGTCGCTGAGGCTCCGCTGGTCGGGACGGGTATGGAAGGGGTAACGGCGCGTGATTCTGGCGCTGTGATCCTTGCTCGCCGCAATGGCTTTGTGGATTCGGTCGACTCGGAGCGCATCATCATCCGCGTCGA
>DASWUZ010000083.1:0-23396 GCA_036401395.1 Acidisarcina sp. | reverse complement strand
AGACGGTAGCCTTTGTCTCCTCGGCGGCTTGCGCCACTCGATCATGCTCTCGCGCGCCCGGCGAGGTTGCATCCACCATTTCATTCCCCGGGGGCGTCTGTACACCCTGCTGCTCCGTCCAGCCGGGCAAATGCTGATCGCCCGTGATCAGACGCGCGCCACGCGTAAAGCTGAAGTAGGACCACACCCACTCCGACAGCACCGCGAGCCGGTTCCTGAACCCGATCAGAAAATAAATATGCACCACTAACCAGGTGATCCACGCCGGGAACCCGCCCCAGTGCGCCTTGAACGGCCATTCGATCTTCGCCACCGCTGCCAGTCGCCCGATGGTCGCCATGTCGCCCTTGTCGAAATAGCGAAACTGAGTCCGCGGCTTGCGGTCTAAATCCTGGCCGATCATTCGCGCGATATGGTCGCCCATCTGCATCGCCGGCTGGGCCACGCCCGGGACTTGCTTTCCGTCCTGCTCAAAATGCGCGAGGTCGCCGGCAACAAATACCTCCGGATGCCCCTCCGGATTCAGATACTCATCCACATGCGCGCAGCCGCGCTTGTCCATCGTGCAGCCGAGCAGACTGCCCAGTGGGGAGGCCTGTACACCAGCGGCCCACAACGTGACTACAGCCTCCAGGCTGCGCCCTCCGACAATTACGCAACCCGGCCGTACATCGGTCACATGCGCGCCCGTGTGTACCTCAACTCCAAGATGGGTAAGCTGCTCGACCGCCTTACGTGACAAGTCTTCCGGGTAAGCGGCCAGTATCCGCGGCGAGCCCTCCAGAATAATTACGCGCGCCTTGGCCGGATCGATATGGCGGAAATCATGCCGCATATAAAGCCGCGCGATGTCCGAGATGGCGCCGGCAAGTTCGACCCCCGTAGGCCCGCCGCCAATGATGACAAAATTCAACGGTGGATGTGAGCCCGTCTCAAGCATCTGCCGCTCGGCCAGCTCAAACGCCAGCAACACGCGACGCCTGATCTCGGTAGCGTCCTCAATGGTCTTCAGCCCCGGCGCAAGTTTCGCCCAGTCTTCATGCCCGAAATAAGAGTGAGTGGCCCCGGTCGCGACCACCAGGTAGTCGTACTCCATCATCGCGCCGCTCTTCATAGAGACGCGACGCCGGTCGAGGTCAAAGCCCGATGCCTCATCCATCAGCACTTCTATATTCGGCTTTGACCGCAAAATCGACCGGATAGGCTGCGCGATATTCGCTGGCGACAGCACGGCCAGCGCAACCTGATACAAGAGCGGCTGAAAAGTATGGTGATTGCGGCGGTCGACCACTGTAACGTCCACCGGCAGCTTCGCCAGCCCCAGCGCAGCATGGAGGCCGGCAAAACCTGCACCGAGAATCAGTACCCGTGCTCGGTTCCCAGCATCGACCGCAGGAATGTGCGTCACTCGCGGTACGCCACCCGACTTACGCCCGTTGCCAGATGCTCCCACGTTGGCCGTTCCGCCCAACGTCTGCTCCGCCATGCTTCCCTCCGCGATCACACGGCACCCGCATCGCGTCTCAGATCATCCGCTCGTCGGTCGAAGCGGCTGTCTCTCTGCAAGGCTGTGTGGTGCAATCACTCTAAAGAGATGCGCCTTGGAACGCAAAAGGCTTTAATGGGGTCCTGCGCTCAGTGTGACCGCGAACGAGGAGAAGACGATCGTCCTTCGGGCTAAGGATGCTGCTCGATCTGAAAATCAAGAGTAGTGTTTCCGCCGGTCACCGCAACCACATCCAGCATCGTCGCAGTACCCGGCAGGCTGAGAGGCGTGAGCGAAACCAGCCCATCGGCCCCGGAAGTGGCCTGCACCATCTGAGTCGCCAGGACGGGCGCGGCAGGGCAGCGCCCATGCAAGGGACAAGGCGGCTGCCACCCCCGCAGCGTCTCATAAAATCCGACCGTCCCCCCCGCCATAGGATGACCGGCGGCATCCTCCACCCGCAGCATCGCCAGCGCCGGTCCGCCGGTCGCGCTCAACGATTGCATTGTCCCGCCCACGGCCACCAGGCCCGCAATCGCGGGATCAACGCTGACCACCGTGAAAGCAGCGCAATTAGGCGCGCCACCCGCCAGGCAGGCATTCACCGCCACCGAAGCTCCAGGCGCCAGCGGCCCCGCCACCACCGAACCGGTCGCAATGCCCTGAGCATCGCTCACCGTCACTGCCGCCGAAACTCCAACCCCGCTGCCGGCACCCCAATTCACCGCGCGGCCAGCCGATGGCATGCCGTTCGACAGCACCAGGGCCGTGGGCACCCAGGCAAATGTAGCTCCCTGCGCGAGATAGAGAGTTCCCGCGAGCGCAGCTAGCTGGGGAACCTGCCCTCCACTAAAGCTTGCCTGAACACTCGCGCCGTTCGACAGGGAAGCACTCACCACCGCAGCCGTGGAGGACGTCGCAATAACGGCCATCGTAGCCAACCCGTCCCCGGACGAAACGACAACGCAACTAAGCTGCCCACAACCCAAAGCAGCCGTCCCGCTGATGACGGAATAAGTCACCGTCAGGAGCCCGGCCGGAGTCACGCCGTCCGCCGCCAGTGTTTTCACTGCGAATGGAAGAGGCACATCCTTCGGCACTACGTTGGACGGCGCGGTCACGATGCTCAATCCATCCGTGTTCCCGGCGTCATAACTCATGCCGCCAAGAATCGTGGTGAACCCTTGCGTCGCGGGATCGGTGACCGTTAGGTCCACGCTGCCCTTCACTCCGGCCGCAGCAACGGGCACGATTACAGATATTTCCGTTGACGTAAGACCGGTCACAGCCGCCGCCACTCCATTCACCGTAACTATGTTCTGCGGTCGAAACCCGACTCCTCGAATCGTCACGGGCGCTCCGCCAAAAGGGACCCGCTGCGGCGTCACGCTGTCCGCATAAAGCACGCGCCCCCTGTATAAATAATCGGGCCGCCCATCTCCACGCTGGTCAGCGACTCCCAGCCGAAGATCAAGATCCACAGCGCTCTGCACCCACGTAGTCGTCAAACCAGCAGCGATGCCGTTGAAAGGCTGCAATGTCTGTACAGCGGGGCGGGCCGGACGCACCAGCGGCGCGTCCGTCCCTTGCCAGATCCCAAGCACAGGCCGCGCCTTGTCAGCGGTCGGCCGCCCCTGCTCATCGAGTGCCTGCGTCTCAATTGAAAGCTGCCGCCCCGCTCGAATGTGCCAACGAAACCAACTGCTGTTTCCGTACCCATCGAGCTTCGCGACCCACTCACCATTTCCAGGCAGGTTAGCGGGACTCGCCTCAGCACCGTCAGCACCCCACCCAAGCTGCTGACTCGAATCCTCGATGGTCACGTCTTCGACTACGTTCGCGCCCGCCTGCAAGCCGCGCACGATAAGCACCGGCATCGTCCCCGACGGCTTGGCCTGTCCCAAGGTATACGGCCCCACCGCTTCCGCACCCGTATCCAGAGGATTGATCGCTTCGAACGTGATCTGATAATCCGCCTGCGTTGTCCCTGCCGGGAGCACCATGCCGCTTAAGTCGTATGCGCCCTCCAGCGTCTGGTCCGTGCTGCCAAACTGGTTCAGCGGATTTCCCAATGCGTCAGCATACCCATTCACCGGGTTCCCCGCGTTCCCAGCAAACAACGCCCCGCTCACCGCCGTCGCGGTATATCGCGCGTCGGGCTGCGTCGTTCCAGGCAGCAGCGGCTGCACGACTACGTTCACCCCCTGCATCCCTTGCCCGGCGCGGAACTGAATCACGCCATGGATAGAAACCGTGCTCGCCGCCGTGACTACCTTTCCCGGAAAAATGTCAGCATTCGTTGCCGTGACGGGATACAACCTCCCAAGAACTGCAACATCGTCCGGCCGAAGCCCGAGCGCGCCGGGCATACAAGTCCCGCCGGAGGAATTGCAAAGCCGCTCGATCGGATGCATCAGTGGCCACGAGGCCTGCGCCCCTGCGCTCCAAGTCTCCGACCCGTTGAATATCCCGTCATGCGTCTGAGACCATCCCAATCCCAGCGCGACCCCAAAGCCGCGCGTGATCTGATATTGCAGCATGGCCATCTTTGCCGGCACCGCACACAGTCCATTCACCACCATCAGCACGTGGGTAATCGTCGCGTCCGTCGCCATCCCATCCACCACCACCGTTACTCCACCCGTCAGGCACGAACTAGGATCGCTTGACCCCGCGCCCACCAGCGCATCCGTCACTGCGCCGTCCGCGTCATAAACGACTGCCATCGGCAGCTGGGACTGTAGGTTGGTAATGTCCAGCGGCGCAGTTGCCACTCCAGCTGCCGCCGCAAAATTCGATCCGTTTACGTCCTCCGCAAGGTTTCCCGCAAACACGATCGAAACCGCTGCCGTAGGAACCCCGCTCCAATAGCCCGCGGCCGCAGCCACCATCGCATCGGCCTGCGCATGGTTCACCGTCGGGCTTAGCCCGCCCAGATCGGTGTAGTAAGTAACGATGCCCGTGGCCCAGACCACTGGCTTACCCATCGCAGCCGGATCGAAATAGCTCTGCCCGGCCACCCACCTGGGGCCGCCGCCAAACCCCGGCAGTGCCATCATCGCGACCGCGATGAGTCCGATCAGCAAACCAGGAATGCGTCTTCCGCCTCTGACTATCGCTGTGCCCCTGAGGCTTCCTTCCGGCCCAAATTTCCGAGTCTCCATAGACATGCCGTTTACCCCGACGATGCACTTGCTGTGACCGGGCTAATGAATCGACGGTCTTAGCCGATAAACAAATCCCCTGTGCAAATGCTCCATCTATTCCGACATGTCCTCACCCCTGCCGGGGCTGAATTCACCACCTCCCCATAACCTCGCTCCCGTTTAGGGCCAACAAAAAACCGCGTCCCATTTCGGAACGCGGCTCGCAAAATTCTTATGCGTCATTCTTCTCATCCAAATCACAAAACAAAGGGCAGAAAACATACCCCGCACCGCAGTGCCCAATTCATGAAGACAGCTCCATCGCCTTCATGAGTGGGACCGCACAAAACTCACATCCGCCCAAATCATCGATAAATCAAATCTCGGGATAGAAATCGAAAAACGCGTCCAGACTCTGCCTCAGCTGTCCCTCGATCTCCTCCCGCGAGCCCTCCAGCACATGCATTGTCACTCGCGCCGAATTCCCGTTCTTCAACACCACCGGAGCGTCGCCGACCTCGACAATCTCATCCGCCGGCAGCAGCCGCATTCCATAAACCAAAGTAAGATTCGCCATAGAACCAATTTTAAGTCCTGCCTGTGGACTTGAAGCTCCTATATCCCTTTCGGTCCGCGCTCCCTCACCGAAGCCCGAATCAACTCCGCTAAAATGGAAAGAACAAAATGTCCGCAAACCCACAAACTGGCGACAACGCCATCCGCGACACCGTAATCCTCGGCTCCGGTTGCGCCGGCCTCACCGCCGCCATCTACTCCGCCCGCGCCAACCTAAAGCCACTCGTCATTGAGGGCCACGAACCAGGCGGCCAACTCTCGATCACCACTTTGGTGGAAAATTTTCCGGGCTGGCCCGAGGGCATCCAGGGCCCTCAACTCATTGAGAACATGAAAGGCCAGGCAGCCCGGTTCGGCACAGACTTCCGCATGGGCCATCTCGTGTCCGTAGACCTTTCCGTCCGCCCCTTCGCGCTGAACATGGGCACCGACACGGTCCACGCCCGCACTCTTATCATCGCCAGCGGAGCGTCCGCACGCTGGCTCGGGCTCCCCTCCGAACAGGCCCTCATCGGCCACGGCGTCAGCTCGTGCGCCACCTGCGACGGCTTCTTTTTTCGCGATCAGGAGATCGCCGTAGTCGGCGGCGGCGACTCCGCCATGGAAGAGGCACTCTTCCTCACCCGCTTCGCCTCAAAGCTCACCATCATCCATCGCCGCGAACATTTCCGCGCCTCTCGCATCATGCTCGAGCGCGCCATGGCCCACCCCAACATAGAGTTCCTCACTAACACCGCCATCGAAGAGGTCCTCGGCGTCGCCGAGCGCGAAGTCAAAGGCCTCCGCCTGCGGCACGTCATCACCGGCGACGAGACCATTCTCCCCGTCAGCGCCATGTTCCTCGGCATCGGCCACATCCCCAACGCCAAAATGTTTGCCGGCCAGATTGACCTCGACGAAGACGGCTACATCAAGACCCACAACCACGTCTTTACCCGAGCCCCCGGCGTCTTCGCCTGCGGCGACGTCCAGGACCGCCGCTACCGTCAGGCCATCACGGCCGCCGGCTCCGGCTGCATGGCCGCCCTCGAAGCAGAAAAATTCCTCGAAGACCACGGCCGCTAAAGAAAAAGGCGCCACGTTCGGCGTTCATGACCTACAGAGGTCGCGGAAACTTCTAAGGGGTGAGAGCGGCTTGAGCGCAGCCCTGTTGATGATGAAAAATTCCAAGTCGGACGATTTGGGATTGCAGGCCCGCGCCAAGCTTCTCGATAGTCTCCCGATGAGCAATATACTCAGTTATCCGTGGAAGCAAGCCGCTGACGATTCAGGAACAGTTTGGACATACTGAAATCTATGTTTTCGACCAGATCTGCGCTCTCGTGAAGCCGAAGGATAGCTGGTCACGCGCGCAACCGGTTCAAACAAATTGCACGCCCCGTCTCGGGGCGATGGTACCTGAAACCTGTTGGAAGATTCGCCCTTTATTGTAGTGCCGCGCGTGTCTGCAGAAGCGTGTTGTTCAAGTTTTGTCTTAGCTCTAGAACCCGTTTTACGTTTGGAATTACGTTTGCAAGTTCCTGTGGAGCACCCTTAACCGCTTGATCCAACGTAGGCAGGTTGGATTCATCGTCGAGAGCAGCAACATAGGACGAAATAATTCGAGTTAGCGCTGCCGACGTTTGCGGGTATCTTGTGTAATCTCCGCGGAGAGCTTCTAGATCGCGCTTTGCCGCCATAGGCCAATCAAGACCCTCGCCCACTCGTGCAACCGCTTCTCGTAACTGTGACCGCTGGTCGGCGGAAAGTTGTTCTAAGTGGATTGCGCCAGTGATGGCCCTGAGGTGACTCGTCAGTAGGTCTTTCGCGATAAGCGTGGCAAAAAGTGATCCGCCGTTTCCGACATCGTGCGAAAACCTTAGGCCGGCCACAAAAAAACGAACGGCTCCATCTTTATTTCCCGTCTTTAAAAGGTGAAAGGCATAGAGCACATTAAGCCGCCCAAGAACCAATGCCTTTCTGGCATAATCCACTGGCATGTCATTCCCGAGGCCGTAATCCAGTCCCCAGTCGCAGTTCGGTATAGAGGTCGCGCGGGCCATGATCTCAAGGGCCTCTGTGTTTTTCCCAAGGAGATCTTTGTACTTTGAATCCTCATACGGCGCTGTCCCATCGAGGATCGCGTTAAGTTCCTTTGCCTGCTGGTCCGTGATACCGGAGTCCTGAATTTGGGAGAATGCCGACCAGTAGCGCAAAGCTGCATTTTCGGTGAGGGACGCAGTCCGCTGAGCCCATGCCGAACCGGCTGACAACAGGCCAATCAAAGTAATCGAACCAATCATTTTGAAGATTTTCATAGGTTGAAGCTCTCCTTGCCGAGCACAGCGACGGCGCTTTGTTTGCCTTGGGGAAGGGGGCTGATTTGCGAACGAAACGCTAAGTCGTCAAGCGCCGTTTCAAACGATGGCGCCGTCGTAAGCCAAGCATTCGCGCTTCGTACAGTGAGTGGCTCCGACGGCACAGGCCGGTCGGCAAGTGCAGCATTGCTAGAAGTATCCGAGATAAAAGTTCGACCACTGCGAATATGCAAAATGGTTGACCCTATAACAAGGACGGCTGCGACTGCCGCTAGCCAGGTTACAAGTGAGGGCGGACGCAGAGATCGGCGGGCTAGGTTACGTGTCGGGAGAGGGTCAGGGGCAATTGGATCGAATCGCTTCAAATGCGCTTCGAATTGTTCATCATCGGGCGTTTGCACAGGAGTTCTCCTTGGCTAACATTGAGCCCCGCAGCTTGGCTAACGCATACCGGTACCGCGATGCTGCTGTGTTGGAGCTGAGTCCTAACAACGCACCGATCTCCGAGAAGGTGAGTTCGCCCCAAACATGCAGAACTATGACTTCTCGCTGATCATTAGGAAGCTGACCTAGTGCGCGTCTCAAATTCCGCTCTCCGGTATAGTCTCGGTCTGGAGGGCTAAACCAAGGCGTTTCGACGCCAAGAGGCATAGTCCTATCTTGAATCTTGGCCTCGTTATGAACGGCGTTGCGCACACACGCGAATAGATAAGCCTTCTTGTTTATCGCTCGGCTTACGCTCCCATTCTCAATCGCCTTCAGGAACACTTGGTGAACCGCATCTTGGGCGCGACCCCGGTCACGCGAAATCGCTGACGCGAAGAGCAGGAGTGCCGCCCCATGCTGCCGATACAGGGCGTCGATCGCGGCGATATTTCGTTCTGTACGGCCCACTTTACGTTCTCAATGTTAAGACCATCGGAACGGATGTATTTGTCTATTCGCTCGAACTTTTTTTCTAGGTTGGATTAATCCAGGCGAGTCGCGAAGGGTGGAACAGTTGGATTACGGGGCGGAGACTAGCAATTGGGAGGCCGCCTTTCCCCACTTCCCACGCCCCAACGTGTAATGCCGGCCTCGTCCCCGAGCTAATCGAACCGGAGTTCCTCGCTTGACAGTTACTCTGGCAAGCGCGCTTTGCATTACCAGTCCTCAAGCACATCTATGCACATTTGACGAGGTAGTGTTGAGGTCATTTGGCGTAGTGTTAGACGGGCCCGGCTATCATGAGTCAAGAGCCACAGAAACTAAGCCTTAGCTTGATCGTCACATTTATAGTCGAGACGTAGAGCGCCGACAAACTGCAACTAAGAACCCTCAGCCCGTTAGCGACGCTCACCGCCAGCGGTCGGACGCCTTTTTGCCGCCGCCGCCCCAGACGATAATCAGGGCAAGCAGATGCAGCAGAAACCATAGTCCGATGCCAAGGTTCACGTAGATATAAACCAGCATCAGCACGCGGGGGATGATCGCCCACATCACTACCGCGACCAGGTCGGGCAGATGCGCGGCAGGCACTTGATGGGAGAGCCAGGCCAGGGCAAGGGTCAGGCGCGGCAGGAACAGCGAAAGAACCAGTATCCAGAGCGGAATTGAGTGCATGAGGTACCTCGGCTGCGCCCTTCGCCGCGGATGCGGGTGCCAACCGCGATGAGTCGCAGTTGTGAGTATGCCGCGAGCGACCCTTCAATTTCAATTATTTAACGGTTTTCCTCCGCACGCGAGGCGCTTTTTCGCTGGATTTGAACAAAGTCATGTCACAATGGGCGCAATCACCGCCTGCTATCCAGCCAGAGCAAGCAACCAGCCAGCCAGCAGCAATACTCAGGAGACCCTATGTTGAAGAGACTCAGGCCATTCCTCGTTATGGCCGCCGCCGCCCTCTTTTCCTTGCTTGTACAGACTGCTTTCTGCCAGACCGCCGCTACCGGCACCATAACCGGCACGGTAACCGACAAGAACCAGTCCCCCGTTGCCGCTGCGCAGGTGACCGTCCGCGATCTCGATACCGGCACTGACCGCACCATCACTACAAATGAAGAAGGTCTGTACGTTGGGTCGTTCCTACAGCCGGGCCAGTACGAAGTAATCGCGACCGGACCGGGCTTTGGTAAATTCGATCAGAAGAACCTCCTGCTCACTGTAGGCCAGACCCTCACATTAAATGTGGCGCTGCCGGTAGCGTCGGTCGAATCCACGGTAGAAGTTTCGGCGGAAGCGCCCCTTCTCGATACCCAGCGGACCGAGGTATCTCAGACGATCGACGAGGCGCTCATCTCCAATGTGCCGGTTGCAAGCCGCAACTGGAGCAGTTTCGTCCTGGCCACGCCCAACGTTACGACTGATGGCACCAGCGGCCTGGTGAGTTATCGCGGCATCTCGGGACTCTACAACAGCAATTTAGTCGACGGCGCCAATAACAATCAGGCGCTGTTTTCAGAGGCGCGCGGCCGGGCCTCGGGTGCGCCCTATGTCTACAGCCTCGACTCCATCAAGGAGTTTCAGGTTGAGACTGCGGTCTACAGCGCGGAGTTTGGCCAGGCCGCAGGCGGTCAGGTAAATGCAATTACCAAGTCGGGGACCAACGCGACCCACGGCGACCTTTTCTACTACCTGCGCTATCCCGCGCTCAATGCATTGGACTCGTTCAGCAAATTCCAAGGGATTACACAACACAGGCCTTTGCTGCTGACCCAGCCGGTCCATCAGCAACAACAGTTTGGCGGCAGTGTCGGCGGCCCCATTGTCCATGACAAGCTGTTTTACTTCTTTACCTACGATGGTTTCCGCAGAGTTGCGCCGGTCCTCTATACGTCGAATGCAAACATTTCCCTGACTCCGAGTGGGCCAACCACTTCGACCAGCACCATCACCCCGACACAATGCGCCAATTCTGCTGGCGTTCCGCTGGTCTCTGCCACTCAATGCACGGCGGCCATCACATATCTCCTCAGCCTTTCCGGTAGCTATCCGCGCGTGCAAAAGCAGGACATTTTCTTTCCTCGACTCGACTATCAGCTCAATGACCGCAACCATATAAGTGCCAACTTCAACTTCGGAGACTATAAGTCGCCAAACGGCTACTCGCCCTCGCCAACGTATAGTAATTCGTCTATTACCACGAATGGCTCAACCTACTATCACGAGAGATTTCTCGTCGGGAACTGGACTTCCGCATTTACCAGCAATACCGTCAATGAAGTCATAGCCCAGTGGGGCCGCGACCTTGAGACTGCCGGGGCGAATGCGCCTGGCCCCAGTGTGACCATCGGTAACCTCCAGACCTATGGGCTTCCAAATGCGCTGCCCCGCACCGCTGAGCCTGACGAGCACCGCATCCAGTTCACTGACATTTTGTCGACCGCGCACGGCAGGCATACGCTTAAGATTGGCGGCGACCTTAACTTCGTGCATGAGGTGATGATTAATTTATTTCAGGGCGGAGGCATCTATAACTACACCGCTGCGGGAACAGCGGCCGGCAATTTTCAGAATTGGCTTCAGGACGTATTCCCGGCTAGCTCGATCGACCCGGCGGCAGGGACACACTATACGAGCTTCACCCAGGTCTACGATCCGATTACTCATGTCGGCAAAGACGATTTCTGGATGAAGAACTACGATGGCTTCGTCGAGGATACCTGGAAGATAAGCCCCAACCTGACTCTGAATCTTGGCGCGCGATACGATCTGCAGGTTACGCCTCAGCCAACCCATCCCAATACAAGTTCAACCCTTGCGACCTTGTACACAGGCTCTCTAAAGACAGTTAAGGATAGAGTTGTTCCGAGAGTCGGCTTCGCGTACAACCCCATACCCGGAACGGTGTTTCGCGGCGGATATGGCATCTTCGCGGCCCTTACCCAAGGCAGCACTTACTATGCCATGCGTGTAGAAAACGGCGTCTATCAGACCAACTACAATTTCAATAGTGGCTACGTGGCCAATTCCGGCTCGCCGATCTTCCCTAACGTATTGTTTACGCCACCCGGATTACCCCTGGCTGCACCTTTCGCAGGTGCGGCCACTCCTCAAGTAACACCAGGAGGCACAGCCTTCGTGGCGACCAGCTTTCACGGCCTCGATCCGGACTTCGTTCCACCCATCGCTCATGAGGCGGAGTTAGCAGTCGAGCAGGAACTACCGGGACGTCTGACTCTCTCCGTCGGTTACGTAGGCACGCGCGGTCTACATTTGCCAGTCTTCATCGACAGCAACCTCGCGCCGGCTACTACAACGCGCGACTACGCCATCTATAACAAAGCGGGTACAAATACCAGAGGCATTACTCTACCTTTTTATACATCGCGACTTACCACCACGAATGGCTCCATCAACACGGGCTTCAGCGCCGTCAACTCCTGGTATAACTCGATGGCGGTCACCATCAAGCGTCCCTTCGATCATGGGCTTGAGGTCTTACTAAATTACACCTGGAGCAAGGCCACAGACCTCGCCCAGGTTCAAGGTTCTAATGGAACGTTCTACGGAAGCGACTACCCGATCGATCCCCACAATTTAAAGCTCGAACAAGGCCGCTCTGATCTGGATCAGCGTGACCGCTTCGTAGGGACTGTGCTTTACAAGCCAACGGTCTTCAAGGATTTCGCACTAACCAAATATCTCGTAAACGGGTTCCTCTTTTCCGGCACCGCTACCGAGACGACCGGCTTCCCTATCACTCCGCTCCTTACTGGCTATCCGCAATCAAGCTTGCATGTCGGCGTCGAGGGTGGACTCACCGGCGGCGTTATCAGCTCCGGTTCAGGGCTGGCGACCGCGGGCAGGGCGCCGCAAGTCGCCCGAAATTCCTACCCCGGCCCAGGGTTGCACAACATCGACTTCCGTATAAGCCGCGACTTTGCGATTCATGAAAGCGTGAAATTTCAAATCCTGGGCGAGGCCTTTAATCTTTTCAACCACACTAATGTTTTCGGTGTGAATACGACCGCCTTTAGCTATGTAAAGCCCGGTGCAGCGCTGCCTGGAACTACAGGCGTGTCCTGCCCGACAGTCGCAGCCAGCGGCGATCCTAACTTCAATGGCTGCGTAGCTCCCTTCGTCAGCGCGTCCGCGCCGTTTGGTTCCACGAGTTCAACCAGCGGTCTGCTTTACGGCGCCAGGCAGTTACAGGTCTCGGCAAAGCTGTTTTTCTAAAGAGCTAACTCAACGTCGTAAGTGAAGACAAAGGCGCAGCGCGTAAATCAGCATGCGCCTTGGTCTTATTTGCTTTGCATTGCGGCGGGAGTAGCGCGCCTTAGCAGCAAGCCCATCCCAGGTGCTCTAGAATAATTCCAGCGATGAGCTACACCGAACAATATGAAATCGTAGTAGTCGGCGCGGGTCACGCCGGGTGTGAAGCGGCCATCGCTGCGGCGCGAATGGGCCTGCGGACCGCTCTCTTCACCCTGAACCTCGATCTAATCGCGCAGATGTCCTGCAATCCAGCCATCGGCGGTATCGCCAAAGGCCATCTGGTCCGTGAGGTCGACGCCCTCGGCGGCGTCATGGGCGAGGTCGCGGATGCCGTCGGTATCCAGTTCCGGCTGCTCAATACTTCTCGAGGCCCGGCGGTCTGGTCCCCCCGCACGCAGTGCGACAAGCAGCAATACCGCATCAAGATGCGCCAGGTGCTTGAAAGCCAGCCAAATCTTTTCATCAAGCAGGCTGAAGTAGTGGATCTCGTCTTCGACGAGCTGACCGCTACGAACGAGCCTGCGCCGGAAGGCGGTAACCGTCCGCGAGTGGTCGGACTTCGGCTACGAGATGGCCGCATTGTCCACTGCGACGCCGTGGTCATCACGACTGGTACCTTCCTCAACGGACTCATTCACTGCGGCGAAGAACGGTACCCCGCCGGCCGCAGCGGCGAGCCCGCGAGCGTCCTCCTCGGCGAGTCGCTCAAGAAGCTAGGTCTGCGCGGCTGCAGGCTAAAGACGGGGACGCCTCCCCGCCTTGACGGCCGCACCATCGACTGGAGCCGCTTCCAGGAGCAGCCCGGCGACGCCGATCCAACTCCGTTCAGCTTCCGCACCCGTGAACTTCCGATGCGGCAGATCTCCTGCCACATCGCCTATACGACGCCTAAGACGCTTCGCATCATCCGCGAAAACGTGAACCGCTCAGCCATGTATTCGGGCGCCATCGAGGGCATAGGCCCCCGCTATTGCCCATCCATCGAAGACAAAGTTGTAAAGTTCCCTAACAAAGCGCAGCATCAGTTTTTTCTCGAACCCGAGGGCCTCGACACCCACGAAGTCTACGTCAACGGCATGTCCACTTCCCTCCCCATGGAGGTCCAGGCAGACATCGTCCACTCCATCCCGGGCCTTGAAAACGCCGAGATGCTCCGCCCCGGCTACGCCATTGAATACGACGCCATCGACCCCACCGAACTCGATCGCAGCCTCCGCGTTAAGCAGTTCGACGGCCTCTACCTCGCCGGCCAGATCAACGGCACCTCTGGCTACGAAGAGGCCGCCTGCCAGGGCCTCATGGCCGGCATCAACGCCGCGCTCGCCGTCAAAGGCGAGCCGATGTTTACCCTGGACCGCACCGAGGCCTATACCGGCATCCTCATCGACGACCTCATCAGCAAGGGCACCAACGAGCCTTACCGGATGTTCACTTCGCGCGCCGAGTTTCGCCTCCATCTCCGCATCGACAACGCCGACCGTCGCCTGACTCCCTACGGTCGCCGCCTCGGCCTGATCGATGACACAGCCTGGGCCGATTACGAGGCCCGCCAGGCGCGAGCCGTTGCGTTGGAAAAAATCCTGGCGACAACGCGGCCCAATGCATCGCGGTTTGCGGAGCTGGTTCCCGAACTCGCGTCCGAGATTGGCTTGAACGCAGCACAGGGCCAACAGCAGACCTACGCGCAATTGCTCAAGCGGCCCGAAGTCACGATGGAGCGCTTGTTCCCCGTCTTGCGAGAAGACCTCGCCCGGCTCCCTGACGCGCAGCTGTTTTCGCCATGGACGCAGGCGACCGCAAACAGCGCCGCTGCGGCACCGAGGCTTCCAAGCCATGCAAGGAATGAGTTACGGGCGGTCGAGACGGAGATCAAATACTCCGGCTACCTCGACCAGCAGCGCAAGTCCATCGACCGCCTCAAGCGCGCCGAAGAGCGCAGCATCCCCGCCTGGTTCGACTACACCACCATCAGCGGCCTTTCCCGCGAGATGCAGGAGAAGCTAGGCCGCATACGACCACTGACCATAGGACAAGCCAGCCGAATCCCCGGCGTGACTCCGGCCGCGATTTCTTTGGTCAATGTCTTTATTGAAATTCAGGGCAAGCGGCTAACGCAGAACTCTGCCCTACCGCTAGCCTGAGTGCGGACGTTGACCGCATTCCAGTAAACTAATCCGAATATGCGCACTCTTCTTGCTGCACTCCTGACCGGTTCCCTCATGCTTACATCCGCAAGCCTGAACGCCCAACGCGTCAACGCCGACGGAGCGACGCAGACCTTCGACTCGCTCACCAACCAATATTTTGACGAAGTCTACTTCAAGTACCAGCCGACAGCCGGGACTGCAGCAGGCTTCCATGCCTATGACACGCAGATGGAGGACTACTCTCCCACGACGATGGAAAAAGAACGTGCGGCTCTGCATGTATGGGAAAAGAAAATAGCCGCCGTTGATCCGAGCGCGCTCGACGAGGGGAAGGCGGCAGACCGCGACATCCTGCTCAACAGCATTCGCAGTTGGCTGCTCTCGCTCGATGTGATTCGTCCCCTCGAGAAGAACCCTGACTCCTACTCGAGCGGCGCGACTGGGTCGATCTTCGTTTTAATGGAAAGGCCCTTCGCGCCCGCTAACACCCGCCTGCGTGCCGTTGTCGAGCGTGAAAAAGTTATTCCCGAGCAACTCGAACAAGCCCGCAAGAACCTCAAGAACCCGCCCCATATTTATACCGAGATTGCGCTTGAACAGATCGACGGTCTGGTGAGTTTTTTCCAGACCGACGTGCCGAGTGCCTTCACCGACGCTGACGACGCGGCTACCAAGGCGGACTTCGCCAAGAGCAACGCTGCGGTCATCGAGGCGCTAAAGAGCTATGGCGCGTGGATGAAGAGCGACCTGCTTCCACGGTCGAACGGAGACTTCCGCTACGGTGCGGATACGTTCACCAAAGCGCTCGCGTACAACGAGATGGTCGACATTCCGCTGCCTCGTCTGCTGCAGGTCGCCTACGACAACCTGCATCAAAACCAGGCTGAGTTCGCGCGCGTCGCCAAAGAAATCGACCCTTCAAAGACGCCGGCCGAAATGCTCGCCGAGCTGGCGACCATCCACCCCGCGCCCGACAAGCTGCTGCCAGCGTTTCACGATACCTTCGACTCGCTGGTGACATTTATTCGCGCCAATCACATCATCACCATCCCCAGCGAAGTGCAGCCTACCCTCGAAGAGACGCCGCCCTTCATGCGCGCGACTACCTTTGCCTCGATGGACCCGCCGGGCCCTTATGAGCGCCACTCCACCAAGGCCTACTTCAACGTGACCCTGCCGGAGAAGGAATGGACCGCGACCCACGTGGCCGAGCATATGGCCGGATTTAATATCGGAACCATCATCTCGACCAGCGTGCACGAGGCCTACCCTGGCCACTACGTGCAATTCCTGTGGAGCCCGCAGGTGGAGAGCAAGGTCCGTAAGCTCATCGGCGCGAACACTAACATTGAGGGTTGGGCGCACTACTGCGAGCAGATGATGCTCGATCAGGGCTACGGCCAGCCCGGCTTCGGCGCGAAAGATGAACGTGAAGCAAAGCTGGTTCGCCTGGGCCAGATACAGGACGCGCTGCTGCGTAACGCCCGCTTCATCGTCAGCATTCGCATGCATACGGGGGTCGGTGGGGCGATGACGTTTGATGATGCGGCAAAATTCTTCGTAACCGACGGGTATCAATCGCCTTCGATTGGCAAGATGGAGACGAAGCGAGGAACGGCAGACGCGCTCTATCTCTACTACACGCTGGGCAAGCTCGAAATTATGAAGCTTCGCGAAGATATGAAGGCCAAGCAGGGCGCGGCTTTCAATCTTCAGGAGTTTCACGATGAATTTATGCGGCAGGGTTTTGCGCCAATCAAGGTGATCCGCAGGGAAATGCTCAAGGATGACTCGCCAGTTCTATGACGAAGAGAGCTTCTGCGAGTGAGCAGAAGGCGACCGGTGCGGGGTTTGAATGCGTGGCACCTTCAGATGCCCTCGCCCATGCTTACGTAGTCGCTTAGCGCGGACTGCTCTGCGCGGTAGAGCTCGCGCTCCTGATCTTCGTCGGCGAGCACCCGGATCGCATCGTGGGTGCCTCGTCCTCGCGTCGATACTGCCGCGAGATGGCCGTGTAGGTTTTCATCGAGACCGTCCATGCGGGCGTCGAGCCTTGCTTCGAGGCGCTTGACTTCGTCGGCGAGGGCGATGATCACGCCGGAGAGCGGATCGCTGACGTCGTGCGGGTCGGTGATGAGGACGCGCTTGCCTTCGCGATACACGATGTGGGCAGGGACGCCGACGGCGGTCGAGTCGGGCGGGATGTCGCGGACGACGACCGAGCCTGCGCCGATGCGGGAATTTTCGCCGACCGTGATGTTGCCGAGAATGTTGGCGTTGTTGCCTACGAAGACGCGGTCTCGCAGGGTGGGATGGCGTTTCTTGCCGCGTTCCTTGCCTGTGCCGGTGCCGCCGAGGGTCACGCCCTGGTGCAGGGTCACGTCATCGCCCACGACGGCAGTTTCGCCGATGACGACTCCCAGGCCGTGGTCGATGAAGAGACGCCGCCCGAGCCGCGCTCCGGGGTGGATTTCGACGCCGGTGTAGAAGCGCGCCATGAGTGAGAAGATGCGCGCCGGTAGGCGAACTCCAGCGGACCAAAGGCGATGATTTACGCGATGCGCCCACACGGCCCAGAGGCCGGGATAGCAAAGCAGCACACTCAGCGCAGAAGTGGCGGCGGGGTCGCGCTCCGCGATGGAACGGATGTCTTCGCGCATTCGTGCGAAGATGCCGGGTGTCTCTTCGTCTACTTTTTCAAGCACGGTCAGACCGTCGCCGGCTGGCCGATCGGCGTGGTTGGCAGGGCCTGCACTTCCTGGCGAAGCTGGTCAAAGAGAGCGGTCGAAAGATAGCGTTCGCCGAAGCTGGGAATGATGACTACGATCATTTTCCCGGCGTTCTCTGGGCGCCTGGCGACGATCAGAGCGGCGTGAACTGCTGCGCCGGATGAGATGCCGACCAGCAGGCCCTCTTCGAGTGGCAGACGGCGGGCCATGGACATGGCTTCGTCGTTTGAAACCTGGATGATCTCGTTGATCAGGCTGGTGTGGAGGACGCCGGGAATAAAACCCGCGCCGATGCCCTGGATTTTGTGGGGGCCGGGCTTGCCGCCCGAGAGCACGGGGCTGTCGGTTGGTTCAACGGCGATCACTTCGAGAGCGGGCTTTTTGGAACGGATGAATTCGGAGACGCCGGTCAGCGTGCCCCCGGTTCCGACCCCGGAGACAAGGATGTCGATCTGGCCGTCGGTGTCCTCCCAAATCTCGGGGCCGGTGGTATCGAAGTGGACTTTGGGATTGGCGGGGTTGTCGAACTGTTGCAGGATGTAGCCATTTTTGGTCTGCTCGAGGATTTCCTGGGCCTTGGCGATTGCGCCTTTCATGCCGTTGGGCCCGGGGGTGAGGACGATCTCCGCACCAAAGGCGCGCAGCAGGATGCGCCGCTCGAGACTCATGGTCTCCGGCATAGTGAGAATGAGTTTGTAGCCCTTGACTGCGGCCACGAAGGCGAGGGCGATGCCGGTGTTGCCGCTGGTGGGCTCGATGAGGACGGTCTTGCCGGGAGTGATCTTACCGTCGCGTTCGGCGGCCTCGATCATGGCGTTGCCGATGCGGTCCTTTACGCTGCTAACCGGATTTTGGCTTTCAAGTTTGGCGATGACGCGGGCGTAGGCACCCTCCGCGACTCGGTTCAACTGCACCAAGGGCGTGTGCCCTATCAGTTCTGTTACATTTTTTGCGATTTTCATGAGTACATACTCCTCGGATATTGGCGGTTAGGCCCTGGCGTCTTTTCGGACGCTGTGCGAATGCAAAAGATGCAATCGATTTCGACCGGCGTTGGCAGTGCTGCACGCATGGTCGAGCTTTATCACTTTGAATTAGAGGTTGTGTGGCTGGGTGAGGACCGAATGGGAATGGCTAGCGGATTGTGGGACATCGACGCATATCGGTGTATCAAGTGCAACATGGAATGGCAATTCTCGCAAGATGCTTCTGGTCCATGTTCGTAGCATATTCCGCCCTTTGACACGATATGCAAACTTTAGTATTATTGCGCCCTCCTCGTGTAGCTGTCGAGGCGGTAGTGTGAAGTGGGCCACGCAAAAAAATCTGGATAGGAGGGTGTATGTTTCGATTCCTTTTCCTGTTGTCTTCCGCGCTGCTGCTGTCAGGGTGTTGTAATCCGCCTCTTGTATCGACGGTGAATGTACCGACCCTGCCTCAGCAGGCTTCGAACTGGTGCTGGGCAGCAAGTGGGCAGATGACGATGCGGTACCTCGGCCACGACGTGAACCAATGCACTGAGGCGAACAATCGGTTTGGGTTGACTACTTGCTGCAACAACAATGGTGGTTCGTGCAACAACGGAGGATGGCCGGAGTACGAAAAGTATGGCTTCACGGCCACACAGACTAGTGATACGGCTCTAACCTGGGCGCAGTTGCAGGGCCAGATATTTTGTGCAAACAAGCCATTTGCGTTCTCGTGGCACTGGCTGGGCGGTGGCGGACACATGATGGTGGTCCGCGGTTATTTGACAGTGAATGGAGTGCAGTATGTCGATGTCAACGATCCGGAACCGTACACGGATCTGAATACGATTTCCGGCGGAACGGAAACGATCATGACGTACGCAAGGTATGTAAGCGACACTGACCATACGCACTGGAACGATTATTACAACATCACGTATACGGGAGGCCATTGATGCGAAAACGTGGACTGATTTTGCTGTTTCTGTCGGCCGCAATGGTGTCCTCTTGTAAGGGAAGGGTGTTCCCGGTGAGCAATGGCGATATGGCCGCTGAGTCGAAGCCGAGTGATGCAAGCGAGGCAGCGGCACAAGCGGGACTCGTGACACTGCGATCGCTGGTGACGGAGCAGAACTATGCAGGGCTTGGGTTTAGTTCGACTAAACAAGCTGAAAATGCTCAACTGACAGATCCTATCCGGATCTATCGAGTGGGTCTGGATGCGGTGACAGGTTTCAAGGAAGGCGCGAACGTGGAAAGTTTGCTGATCGATGGGCGAAAATCGATCTATCCGGTGACAGCGAACCAGAGGGTTGTGTCATCGATCTCAGTGACGCAACGGGAAGATGGCTGGCGAGCTACTGACTTTGGCAATGCTGCGCTGGCTCGGGCGCTTGCCTCGTATAGGCAAAGCAAGGACGATTTTGCTGTGTGGGTGCCGGCAATGAAGATCTACTTTACGGCGCGGGGAAGCGGAGCGTCACTGATTCTCACGCCAATAGCGGATGATCCAAGGTTTGAATTCAAAGCAGGACAAGCAATGCCGGGGAGCCGTGTGTTTGCGGTGTTGCAGCGAACCGCGCGCGGGTACAACGGACTCCCGCAATAAGGGTTGATTTAGTGGAGGAGGATGGTCTTGCCGGGGGGTGATCTTTGCCGTCCCGTTCCGCGGCCTCGATCATGGCGTGGTCACCCTCGACACCGGCTTCTGGCTTTCCAGCCTGGCGATGACCCGGGCATGGGCACCCTTCGAGACTCGGTTCAACTGCACCGACGCGTGTGCCCCATCAATTCTGTTATCCCAGCAAATTTCAAGAGTACATACTCCTCGTGTGCAAGTAGCCGCCGAGAAGCTGATGACCATAGTACGATGACCATAGGCATTACTGCGGAGGCCATCATGCAGACTGTAGCGGCAGGAGTATTCAAGGCAAAATGCCTTGCCATCATGGACGAGGTGCAGCGCAAACGCGAGCCGGTGACCATCACCAAGCGGGGAAAGGCCGTTGCGCGGCTTGTGCCACTTGAGCCAGAAGAAGTGGTGCCCTTTCTCGACACTCTTAAGGGGAAGTTACGGATCATCGGAGATATCGAATCTCCCATTCCGGAAGAAGAGTGGGAGATTTTCAAGTGATCGTTCTGGACACGTGCGCCGTGGTCTGGATGTTAGGCGACTCTTCGTTGCTCTCGAGCTCGGCGAGGGGTGCCATTGAAGAGTCAGGCGTTGTCGGAGGAGTTTTTATTTCCGGAATCACTCTTTATGAACTGGCCTGGTTGATAAAAAACAATCGACTCGCATCAGATATTTCACTCGATGCCTTTTTTAAAGAGGTCGAGTCTAAGTGTCTCGTGTTGCCCATCTCGTCAGCTATCGCGAGGCTTGCAGTAGAGTTGCCGAACTCCTATCCAAAAGACCCGATGGACAGAATCATTGGCGCTACCGCGCTTGATCGGGGAATTCCGCTCGTGACCAGGGACAGGGGAATTCGTAATTCGAAGGCTGTGCCCGTCATTTGGTGATTTGAGAGGCCCCTGATCAGGTGAAGAGCATCGATATCAGACGCATTAAAACCAAATAGTTCCCATTCGGCATATGGAGCCTACTCCCTGTCGGTAGTGGGTGTCTTTGAATCGGCAGGGAGTGATCGCGGATTAGTTTGGGCGGTGGAAGAGCTTGTCGGGCTAACTGGGATAGCATTGCGGAATGTATGTAATCAACACCAGAACTGCTTCGCAAAAGGCCGTCGTCGCGAATGCTGCGATTTTGATGGTGCTCTACGTTGCCTACGAACAGGGGCTACCGACCGAATTCATAATTTTGCTAGGCTCGTTCCTCTTTGTCAGCGCTAACGGAGCTATCATCTATTTCTCTCGCAGAACGCATTCACACTGACTCACCACCTGCCCGTCGGGGACTTGACGGCTGCCGGCTAAATTAAAGTAATCTTAAAGCCGCGATGAACGAAAATAGCGCAGCCGCCCCCGTCCGGCCCAATCGTCTTCCGGCTCTACTTTGCGTCTGCCTATCGCTTCTGTTCGCTGTTTCCCCCTCCGCCCGCGGCTACTCTGTCCTGTCGCATGAAGAAGTGGTCGACCTTACCTGGGACCAGCAGATAGCGCCGTTGCTGATGGCGAAGTACCCGCAAACGACTTCCGACCAGCTAACCAAGGCACGCGCGTACGCTTACGGCGGCTGCATTATCCAGGACATTGGCTACTATCCTTTCGGCAGCCATTTTTTTAGCGACCTGTTGCACTATGTGCGCACTGGTGTGTTCGTCGAAAACCTGTTGCGAGACGCTTCAGATGTGAACGAATATGCGTTTGCCCTCGGCGCAATGGCCCATTACACCGCCGACACCTTCGGCCATCCGGCGATCAACCACGCCACGGCTGAGGAATATCCAAAGCTGCGGGACAAGTTCGGCAACGTCGTGACTTACGACGACAGCCCGACCGCGCACTTGCAGACGGAGTTTGGCTTCGACGTTTCCGAGGTCGCCAACCACCGTTACTTACCGCAGCAATACCACGACTTCATCGGCTTCCAGGTTTCAAAACCGGTCATGGAGCGCGCCTTTCGCGATACTTACGGCTTCGAAGTGAACCAGATACTTACCCACGAAGATCTTGCCATCGGCAGCTATCGCCGCAGCGTGAGCAACCTGATCCCCAAGATGACAAGGGTCGCGCTCGTCGATTATGGCAAGCAGATGAGCAATGCCGCGCCCGGTTTCGATCGCAGCAAGTTTGTCTATCGCATGAAGCGAGCCGACTATGAACATGAGTGGGGAAAGGAATATCAGACCCCTGGCACAGGCTCCAGGATTCTGGCCTTTTTCCTGCGTCTTATGCCAAGGTTCGGGCCTTTTCGCGTGCTGTCACTCCACGTCCCCAGCGCCTCCAGCCAGAAGCTCTTTCTCGATGGCATGGCGACTACCGTGCAGAACTACGACGGCTACATCGATGACCTTAAGACAGACACGCCCGACGTTCGCCACCTAGACCTGCCGGACCGCGATCTGGACACCGGTAAGCTGACGGCCGAAGGCGAATACCGGCTCACCGACGAGACCTACGCCAAGCTGTTGCACCAGATCGAGCTGCATCCCCAAACCGCGATTCCCGGACTGCTGCGAAGCTCGATCCTTGATTTCTACGCCGCAGGTCGAAAGAACTACGTCCAAAGCTCCCCCAAAGCATGGGCAAACGTGCAGACCGACTTCGCGCTTCTCATGCAGGCTAAAGTCGAGGAACTTAAGGTCTCAGATCAGCCGACGCCCGTACAGCAGGCGCCAGTTCCTTTGCCCGCGCACTAGCGGCGTACGGCAGGATCCAGTCCGTCTTGATTCGCTGGCAAGTTGCCGCTATAATCATGGCAAGTTGCCGGAGGCCCAATCCTTGACCCAAGCTGCCGTAGTTCACGAGCGTTCTGAACCATCCAAGTTTTATCAGCGCCTTGAATCGAAGCTGGGCTCCGTCCCTTTACGAACGGACCAAGACGTCGCTCGCCTGGTCGAGACTCGGCTCCCTTTGAGTGCCCTCGATTCTCTGACCAGCCACGGAGTGAGTGACGAAGAGATTTACAACTACGTCCTTCCCCGCCGCACGTTGGCCCACCGCAAGAGCCGTCACGAGCCGCTAACGCATGAAGAGTCGGACCGGGCCGTGCGGATTGCTCGGATCGTTTCTCTTGCTGAGCAAGTCTTTGGCGAGGATGAAAACGCGGCCCATTGGCTGCGAAAGCCGAAGACGCGATTTCAAGGGCGCACTCCATTCGAGTTATTACGAACTGAGGCCGGAGGGCGGCTTGTAGAGGAAATGTTGCTGCAAATCGACTACGGTTTTTTC
>DASWUZ010000082.1:0-8748 GCA_036401395.1 Acidisarcina sp. | reverse complement strand
ATGGCCCGTAGCATGGAAGACGTTTCGCTCCTGTTTAACCTGCTGTCGGGACAAGATGTAGCTGATCCGCTAAGCGCTCCCGTTACCGTACGGCCGCCGACCGATTTGCGGGCGGTTCCCATCGGATACTTGGAGGAAGACGGGCTGCTCCCCGCGACCCCAGAGACTTGGCAGGCCGTGCGGGATGCGGTGAGCGCGCTTCGCGGCCAGGGCTTCCGCGTCACACCTGTTAGGCCCAGTTGGCTCGAAGAAGCGCGAAGGCTTTGGTCAACATTCTTCGTCCGCTGCGGCGCTATGTTCTACGAGCCGGTTATCCGCGGCAAACATGAGATGCTCAGCCCGATGTTTCGTGAGTTTCTTTCCTTCAGTCAGGAAAGTGGCCCTCTTGGAGGAGAGGAACTCCTGCAGGCCTGGGCGTCGCTCGACCTTCTCCGCTCCCGCATCCTCTCCGAGATGGCCGAAGTGCCGATCCTGCTCACCCCCGTCTGCGCCGTGCCCGCCTTCCTGCACGGCGAACGCTGTTGGCCCGTGGATGGGATGGGCGGTAGGGAAGTCGGCTACCTAGACGCGATGCGGTTTATGCAGTGGTTCAACCTGCTGGGTGCTCCGGCTGCTGTGGTTCCAGTAGGGCGGGCCGCGTGTGCGGGAACTCTGGCTGGTCTTCCGATCGGGGTGCAGATCGCCGGCCGACCCTTTGAAGATGAGGCTGTTCTAGCTGTCGCGGCCGCGCTCGACCGGACCTTTGGATACCTGCCCCCGCCGCTCCACTAAGGGCTGTGACGAATCACGCCGCGCGGATTGCTTCTTGTCGACAGCTTGAAGTCGGCTTGTGGCTACTGCGCGCTCCTCGGCCTGGTCGGTCTCAGCCGCGCTGCTCTCATCGATCCAGCGATCCAGAAAATCTAAAATTCCCTGTGGAGGAGGTACCCAGTAACTGGCCAGGGTCCCTCGCGGAGCAGCCCTGACGAGCAGCGCCAAATCTTCAGGAATCATGGCCCCGAAAGCCTCTTCATCCGTATGATCGTCGCCGAGGTAGGCAATCGGCACATCGGCTGGATAGCCTGCCCGAATATCGCGGACCGCATCGCCCTTGGTTCGGCCGGTTGCCCGAAGTTCTACGCCATCTTCAAACGGCAGCAACGCAACAGCGCCTCCCGCTACATGTCGCTCAAATGGGCCCAGGACCTGCTTCCTCAACATGGCCTGCTCATCTGGCTCGAGTCCCCGCCAGTGAATTGCGATGCTGGCGGGCTTCCGCTCTACCGCGTCGGGAGGCAGGGCTGCCAAGGCGGGGTCGCGCATCACTTCGCTGAGGATGGTCTTCTGCTCTGCCGTCAATTCCATGAAGTGATATTCACCGGTGGCGGTCGCGTGTTCTCTGCCGTGTGAGGCCCAAACCTCAAGCCTTGCAGCTGTCGGATATACCACCTTCAATTCGCGCCAACTGCGCCCGGTGGCCAGGATTACGGAAACTGTCTCACGGGCAATTAGCCGGTTAAGCCGCTCGTCCACGCCTGCGTAAGGCTGAGATTTCATGCGATCAAGGGTGAAGGGCGCGAGGGTACCGTCGTAGTCCAGAACCAGAACCGAATGGGCCGCAGAGCGCACTCTGTCCCACCACGCCACCTGGGCGGAGGACGTCTGCCACGAGGGCGGCAACGCGTATTCACGGCCAAAGGGCACGGATGCAGCTCCTCTTTTTATTGTTTCCTGAAATATTATCCGAAACTGGGGCCGGGACAGAACCAAAGGGTCAGGAGTAACGTCCAAGATACAGGGTGACGTGCGCCTGAATGACTGGCCCGCCCCTGCGGATGAGGTGTGGCGATGCAGTTTTCCCTTCTAAAGCAGATTTCATCTAGCCCGGCTATGCTTGCCGCGACACTGGCGTTGTCTTCAGCAGCGTTGGCTTTGCCGCCCTCATCGCCTCCCGCTCCTGCGTCAACACCTGCCGCCCAGACTCCAACGGCGTCGCCTGCGCCGGTAGATCAATCAACCTCGGCAACGCCCACGGCAAACTCCGCTGACACGGACGCACAAACGAGCGCCTCGACAGCGCCCAGCACCATTCATCCTATGTCGGGCATCAAGCCCGGCAGCATCGACGATGTTAACGCCGTCGGAAACCGTGAAATTGGCGCGCGCGGCATGGGCAATTGGTACTCCACCGAGAGCGAGATCGGCATGGGCAAAGGTGTAGCCTCGGAGATAGAGAAGAGCACTAAGTTCATCACCGACCCTGTCGTGACGGAGTATGTGAATCGAATCGGCCAGAACCTGGTGAAGAATTCAGACGCCAAGGTGCCCTTCACCATCAAAGTCATCGACTCCGACGAAATCAACGCAATGGCTTTGCCGGGCGGCTTTTTCTACGTCAACTCTGGCCTGATCCTCAATGCCGATGAAGAGGCCGAATTGGCGGGTGTGATGGCGCATGAGATTGCCCACGTTGCCGCGCACCACGCAGCCCGCGAGCAGACCCGCGCAAATTATGCCCAGATCGCCAGCACCGCTTCTATGATCTTCATCCCGGGCTGGACCGGCTATGGTATTTACGAAGCGTCCAGCATCGGCATACCGCTGACCTTCCTCCACTTCTCGCGCGAATTCGAGGCTCAGGCCGACTACCTTGGCGTCCAATACATGTATCGCGCCGGCTACGATCCGCAGGCTTTCGTGACGTTCTTTGAAAAGATCCAGAACCTCGAGAAGCGCAAGCCGGGCGCCGTTTCCAAGGCTTTCGCGACGCATCCGCAGACGCCCGACCGTATCGAACATTCGCAGGCTGAGATTGCCCGTATCCTGCCGCCGCGCAATGAGTACGTCGTGACCACGTCAGAGTTCGACGACGTCAAGGCACGTCTGGCCCGCATCGAGAACAAGCGGAAGCTGACTGACCCGAAGGACGGGAAGAAGCCGACCCTCCGTCGCGCCAGCACGACCGGAGACCCGAGCAGTACATCTTCAACGGACCCGGACAGCACGGACGACAAGCCGACTCTGCATCGCCGCGATAACTAGCTTTACGAGGCGGAATACGCAGTGTTCGAGGGGCCGAACGGGCTGGTGTACGATGTCAGCATGAAAACTGCATTCACCGTCCGCATTTTCACGCCTTGTACGGCAAGTTTGAGGCACTGGTCGACGTCCGTACTCTCGATGTCATAGGCGGACAGTTGCCGCGAGGGGCAATGCTTCTGGTCTCAATTGGGCGCGCGAACACCACGATGAGCTAGTTGAGGATTGGGAGCTATGCGTACACAACCACACACCGAAGAAGTAGAACGCCGCAATACAATCGGAGATGGAATCGCAGCCCACCCCATCTTCAGGAACTTGCTCTACTGAAGACCCTTTAGCACTTCCGGCATCTGGCCATGATGCTCGCCTCAAGCCGCACCCGAAGACTATCCGGCAACTCATAAATCTCGTTGCTGCGGTAAATTTCGATCGTCTTCTTCGTAGTATTCATCGTGATGAGGCAGTGCTCGCAACCCCTGAGGTGTTCGTCAACATCGGCGCGAAGCTCCGCATCCAGCTTGTGATCGAGGCAGTCATCCAGCTTTGCCATGAATTCAGAGCAAGTCACGCTACACCTTCCCCATTCTTCTTCCGGAAGTAGCGGCTTAGCCGCTCCCGCAACTGCAGCCTTGCGCGCAGCAGCCGTGACTTCACGGCTGGAATGCTCAAGCCAAGGCTGGAAGCTGTCTCTTCCGTCGATAGCCCTTCCACATCTCGCAGTACGAAGACGGTACGAAATCCTGGCGGCAGACCCTGCACTGTCTTGCGAAGGATCTCTGCCAGTTCCGACTTCCCGTACAACTGTTCAGGATTGGGGCTCCAGTCCGCCAGGTCGCGCGGCATCGAACCCTCGTCGGTCTCAACGTCCTCGTCGATCGAGACCGTACGCCCCGTTTTGCGCTTTCGCAGGCGCATCAGGGACTCATTGACCGCAATCCGCACCAGCCAGGTATAAAACTTTGAATTGCCCTGAAACTGATCGAGCTTTTGATACGCCTTGAAGAACGCATCCTGTACTACGTCTTCCGCGTCCTCGCGATTTTGAGTGATGTGCTGCGCGATGCGAAAGACCTGCCGGTCATATTGCCGGACGAGCTTCTCAAATGCAGCAGTGTCTCCGCCTTTTGCGCGCTCGACGAGAGCTACGTCCGGATGGACTTCCACCGACATGCCCTCGATGGGATCGATTTCACCGTCCACGGCTTTGCCGTCATCCATCTCCGGGAGGAATTCATCCGGAAGGACAGCAGACAGCTCATCCGTCTCGGCAACGGCCATCACAGGTTTTGGTACTCCTGATGGTTGGATGGTAGAGTCGGCAGTTGGCTTCAAAAACATCGCCTTTCCTTAGCGATTCAGGAACCTGGGATTACTTCGCAAGTAAAATACTAAATTGCCTCGTATGTTCGTGCACAAGAGGAGCAATGCAGCGGTGCTCGGCAGGTTGCGGGCGGCATTAATTTGTGGGTTACGTGGGCGGCTTAAGGTAAATATTATTACCGGGTGGCATAATACTTCTGAGACGAATTTCAGCCTTCTAAGCGATGCCGGCAGGGTCGCTTTGAGCAGTAAGGATCAGCTGGAGGTAAAGCGCATGTCATTCGGAATTTATCTTGGCGGCTATTGCATACTGATGATCGGGTTGCTCTACGGTGCACACCTAATGCACATGCCCCAGAGGTGGATTATTGTTGGAGCTTTGGTCATGATCGGTCTTGGCGTGGTGACGGCGGTCAAGAACACTCGCCAAAAAGATCCTTCGGCCTGATCGAACATTCTAAGAATTTACGGCTTTCGTGCCGCTCAGAAGTCGACGTGTCCGCGCACCGAAGGCACCCACACAGGGCCCCGGTCGCGATTGTAGCCGGGGTTGTCGATATGGCTCAGCCCCAGCGCGAAGAATAACCCCCGCCACGCGTGCAGGTTGTAGTAGCTCTCGACGATGTTTTCGCGGCCGTAGCGCAGCGCCCCATCCCCTAGCAGAAAACCCAGCCCGCCCAGCTCCAGGTAGCGCTGGTGGTCGCTCTTTATGGCGTCCGACACGAACGCGACCCCAATCTTATCTACCCGACGATGCCAGCGGGTCGGGATGTAGTCTGCGCCCAGTTCGACCGTCTGATCGACCTCGGTGTAGGCAAAAGATTCCTGCTGTCCTTCTCCCCAGCCAAGTCGGCTGAAGACTCTAAAATTTTCCGTCAGCTCTTGCTCGTTGTTGAAGCCGAAGCCGTACTTCACGCGACCGTTTTTTCTACTGAGCGTGATGTCAGGGCGCGGCACGCCGCTTGCGGAATAGCTGGTGTCGCCCATGTTCGCGAGGAAGGCGCGGTTGGTCTCGCGGTAGTTTCCCATATCAGCTACGTTTACGAAGCTCAGCAGGCGGGTCGTGCCCTTGCGGCCAGCGATGAGGCTCTTTCGTAACTCAAATTCCATATTTTGTCCGCGCGCGCGGCTTAGGGCACAGTCGAGGTCGACCCCGTTGGCCACGACGGGCATAACAGCGATTCCGTAGCGGAGGGCCCAGTCTCGGTCCTGATATTCGAGCACGCCGCCGACGGTATAGCCGCGAGTGTCCGCCGCGTAGTCCCATGCGCCGTTGTTATCGATGGTCCAGTTGGTGAACTGCAGGTGGCTGTCACTGCCGATGGCGTTGATGTCAAAAATATCCGGGAGGCTCATGCGACCGATGCGGACGTCGAGCCGGCGAACAGGGACTTTGGACGCGAGGGCGAAGGGGCCGCGCTCGGCATCGGTCATTTCGTCTGTCAGGCCGATGGTCTGGTGAATCTGATAGCGAGCGAGGTAGGGTTTGGGGCCGAGGTTGGGGTTTCTAACGACGTCCAGGTTGGTGAAGCCGGCGAGCCCGAGGGCCTGGCTGATGCCGCGTCCCCCGGCACTTTCAAAGTCGAGGATGAAGTCGGTGTTGTAGCGTTCGCTGCGGTGCGAGAGGAAGCGGGGCTGGTAGCCGAGAAACAGGGTCCCAATGAGCGAGGTCTTATATTCGCCGCGGGCGCGGAGACTGTTATCGCCCTCATAAGGGGAATGGAAGGCCGGGTGCGCCTGGAAGATTACGTTGGCCTGGCCCGACAGCCACCAGGGCGCGGTGGCGGAGTGGGGGAACATTGTTACGGGGACTTCGGGGGCCTTTTCGCGCTCTTCGGGGGAAACTCCGCTGGGACTTGAGGTCGGGCTCTGGGCGTTGGCGACGCGGGGGGCGGCCGTGGGAATAAGTAACAGACATAGTGCTAAATAGAAGGAATAGCTGGAGCGGCTGGGTCGTGCAGATTGCAAAGGTTCCCTCCTGGCACATTGTAGTTTGACAGAGGGGAGCGCCGTGGTGGTTAACAGGGGATTGAATAGCGGTTCAGTGCGTTTTAGGCGCGCAGAGCTTCTAGTTTATGCGTCAGGTCTTCGCTCAAGCTGGCCTGTAGCTGGTCGTCCAGTTTCTTGCCGCCGGCAGTCAGGTAGAAGACGTCGATGGCGATCTCGCCCTCGGTGTCGATGAGCGCCACTTCGATATTGCAATCGTGTTCAGCGAAACTTTTCGAAATTTCGCGGAGCAGTCCGGGCCCATCCTGGGCGATGATTTGCAACAACGTGCTGTGAGTCGAAGAAACGTTATCGAAGGCCAGCTTAGTCGGGACTTTTACTTTTGACTGGGCTCCCCGCCCTGCGTGCCTGCGGCTGCTCATCATCGCTTCAAGCGGGGCGGCATGCGCGATGACGCCTGCAATGCTCTCCTCGAAGCGCTCTACTTCGGTTGGATTCAATTCAAGCGTTCTGAATGGGTCGGTGAATTGAAAGCAGTCGACGATGACGCCGGCGGCGTTTGAATAAGCGTCAGCCTTGACGATGTTCATGCCCCAGGAAGAAAGCGCGCCAGCCATGTCGGCAAAAAGCATGGGGCGGTCGTGCGAGATCAGCGTCAGCTCGCAAAGCTGGCGCGTGGTGCGAAAGGCCAGCTGAACTGGCTTCTGTTCAAGGTCGAGCACCATGTTGAAGTGGGTGCGAATCTGCTCCGGCAGGCGCGTCTGCAGATAACGTTGCGGGAGGCCTTCGAGGAACATACGCAACTCTTCTTTTCGCTCCGGAGGTACGACGGCCAGCAGTCGATTGAGCAGGCCGGTGTCGGTGCCCGCGTGGTAGCGAACCTCATCAACGCTTCGATCCATAAAATTGGCTGTCGCGATGTAGAGCTGCCAGAGGTTCTCGGCCTTCCAGGGCGTCAGCGCGTCCGGATTGACGGCCTTGATATCGGCATAGGTCAAGAGAGTAAGCATTTTCAACTGCTGTTTGCTCGCGAGTTTTTGCGCGAACTCGCTGACGCTCTCGTTATCGAAAATATCGCGGCGCATAGCCACTGACATTTCGAGATGATTGCGGATAAGGAACCGGACTGTCTCACGTTCTTCGGGGTCGAAGTCGAGGCGGGCGAGAAGGCTTTCGGCAAGTTCGACGCTGTTGGCGGAGTGGTTGCCCGTGCGGCGTGCCTTACCCGTATCGTGCAGCAGCAACGCGAGCAGGAACAGGTCGAAGCGCTCCAGCTCCGGCAGCAGAGTCGCGAGTCGCGGCTCCGTCTCCCCCTTCGGGTGGCGCAGCATGTGAATGTTATCGATGACCAGAAACGTATGTTCGTCGACGGTGTAGCGATGATAGGAATCGCGAATGACTAGCGCATCGATCCCGTGAAACTCGGGGATGAGGAGCTCAAGAATGCCGAGCGCGTGCATGGTGCGGAGCGCATGCGCGGCGTGCTGGCCGAGTAAAATTTCGCGGAGGCAGTTCCAGAGAAATGGCCCCTCGGGCATGTGAACCGCGAGTACGGGAATGGCTTCGGCGATGCGGTCCTCGGCGTATTGGCTGAACTTGTAGCCGTGTTGCGCAACCAAGGCGAAGATGCGAAGGATGTCGTCGGCGTCGTTTACGGTTGAAGTTTCATCGAGGTCGATGCGATTCTGTTCGAGGAAGAAATCCGTCTCGGCGAGGGCGATGCGCCGCTTCTTAAAGGGTCGACCCGAAGACAGGCGCGAGGGCGGCAGGTCTTCGAGCAGCAAAACTGCACGCCGGTAAACGGTGCGCGCGTGGCGGTAGTACGTGCGCATCCAGTAAGCGGGGTCTGCGGTTCCGCGCGTCTCGAGGCCAATGCTTTGTGCGGCCGCTTCGTCCTGTGCGTGCCAGTCGAGCGTGTTGTCGTCGCGGCCGCAACGGAAATGAAGAAAGCATCGCGAAGCAGCAAGAAAATCAAATGCTGCCTGGGCGTCGTTGCCTGACGACGTCGACGAAGTGATCGTATCTTTAGGCCACAGCTTCGTCTCTTGCAAAGAATGAAGCAGCGTCAGCCATTGGGCCAACTGATAGTCGCGCAGACCGCCAGGGCACTCCTTGATATTCGGCTCTAGGTGAAAAATAGTGTTGCCATATTTTGTATGCCGGAGGCGCGCCGCTTCAGCGAGCTTCTGCGTGATCGTGTGCCACTCGCGGAGTACGAGCGCAGGCAGCAGTTCCTGTTGCAGACGGCGAAACAGCCCATAATCTCCATGCAGGAAACGGCGGTCGAGGAGGGCGATCGTGAATTCGAGGTTATCCGGATCGAAGCGGTCTAGCTCTTTGAAGATTCGCGCGGCGGGGCTGGCGCGAAGACCGATGTCCCACATGCCCTGGTTGCACTCGCGAATCGCGTTGCGGAATTCGTGCTCCACATCATCGTTGGAGCAGAGGTAAAGCACGTCA
>DASWUZ010000081.1:0-3247 GCA_036401395.1 Acidisarcina sp. | reverse complement strand
AGGATGCAGGTCCACACCCTGCGGATTGTCTTCAGCATCGTCATCGTGATGCTTGGCCTGGAAATGATTTATAGCGCCGCACGAGGCAGCCTGTGACGAAGAAGCAAAATGAGACAAGCTGGAGCGATCAGGCCATGGAAGTCGCGATCGGTCACCTGCTCCGCGTCGGGGTGACAGTTTCGGCGCTGGTGGTGGTCACAGGTGGCGTGCTTTACCTCCTGCAGCAGCGTGGCGCGAGGCCTGATTACACGATATTCAGAGGAACCGCCGAGCCGCTGGGGCTGACGCTCGCCAACGTAGTTCACGGCACCAAAGCGGGCGACGGCCATAGTGTGATTCTGCTGGGGCTGCTGCTATTGGTTATGACTCCCGTGGCTCGGGTGCTTTTTGCAGTGTTCGGGTTTTTGCGCGAGCGGGACTGGATGTATACAGCGATCAGCGCCGGTGTATTTGCGATTTTGCTCTACAGTCTGTTGCTCGAACGATAGCTTTTTTCCTGGCTTAGACGGTACCTGCTAGCGCCGCTACCTTCTGCGCCAACCCTTCGAAGCCCTTCGCATTCCTCAACCCAAAACCAGCCATCAGCAGATTAGGTGCGGCCCCCGGAACGACCCCGCGAAGATCTCCCAGGGTCGTCCACTGGGTCTGCTGATCAGGAAGTGCCGCGCGCGAAATGAGCACGCAGGGCATTTCATGCGGGAGGCCTTCGCTCAGCCATTCCTCGGCGAGACTGCCAAGGTCCCGGCCGGGCATGTAGACGATCCGGGTCGCATCGCGGCCAGAGACCGGGCACGGGCTTCCGGATTGAGCGTGATGTCCCGTGGAGAAAATGACGGCCGACGCGGCACGGCGGTCGGTGAGAGAACATTGCAGCGATGCCGCAGCGGCAAACGCGGCCGTAATGCCAGGCACCACTTCGAAATCGATGCCCGCCGTGCGCAGCGCCTGCATCTCCTCAGCAGCCCGGCCGAAGACCAGCGGATCGCCACTCTTAAGCCGCACCACCCTAAGTCCGCGCTCCGCGAAGTCGATCATCAGGCGGTTGATCTCCTCCTGTGTAATGCTCTTCGCCCCACAGCGTTTGCCCACATTGAGCACCCATGCTTTCGGGTTGGCCAAAGAGACGATTTCAGCGGGAACGAGGTCGTCATGTAGGACTACGTTGGCCGCGCCCAGCACGCGAGCAGCCTTGAGGGTCAGCAGTTCGGGATCGCCCGGCCCTGCGCCGACAAGATAAACGCTGCTTTGCCCTTGAGCGCGGGCCGAGCTTCTGCCCTGCGAGTTCGCGTCTTGAGGTTGCGATAGTTCCGGCAGGCCGCCGAGCGCAAGCAGCCGCGTCGGGCAGCTATTCGCCTCACAGAGCGAACGCTGTGCGAGCGTATGCAACAACTGCTTACGCTCGTCGCCCGCCGGATGACGCGCCAGCACCTCGCGTCGCAGCGAGCCCAGTTGTGCAAGCCACGGGCCAAGGTCTTCCGGCAACTGCGCGTCGATCTCCCGCCGCAACCGTTGCGAAAGCGCAGGGCTATCTCCATTGGTCGAGATAGCAATCTGCAAATCGCCGCGTCGCACAATCGATCCAAAATAGAAATCGCAGAACGGCGGATCGTCGACCGCGTTGCAAAGTATTCCTCGCCGCGTGGCCTCTTCATAGACGGCATGGTTGACCCTAGCCGTTGCGGTCGCCGCAATCACGACGAAGACGCCATCGAGATCGCTGGGCTGATACTCCCGCTGCGTCCAGGTGAGACGCCCATCCGCAGCAAGAGCCTCGATCTGAGGCACCGCCTCTGGCGCGACTACGTGGAGCGCAGCCTCGGTAGGCAGCAAGCTCTCGACCTTCTCTAACGCAATCCGACCCGCGCCGACGATGAGGCAGGTGCGGCCTTCGAGCTTGAGAAACATCGGAAACAGACTCATCGCATCCCCTCTAAAAATTCCCTATTACTCGGCAGCCGAATGCGGAACGCGGCCAGCGGGAGCGTCGCGTTCGACCGGCGCAATCACTTCCCCGGCCAGCGAAGCGCGCAACTCGGCGTCGCTGTGCCGCGCAAACCAGGCGCGCAAATTTTCCTCCGGTCGCCGGTCGCCGAGGTAACCCCGCAGCAGTCGCTCGATCGCCTCAGGCACCAGAGGTGCTGGACACCGGAACCCAAGTGTGCGCGCCACGGAAGCATGTTGTCCGAGCGCGCCACCGAGGCAGAAATAGTATGCATCGGTCAGCTTCCCTTCGTGCTTGATTTTCTTGCCCTCAAGCCCGAGGTCGGCGATCCAGTGCTGCCCGCAGCTATTCGGGCATCCCGTGACGTGCAGCTTGAGTTGCTGATCAAATTCCGGCAAACGCTCTTCGAGATCCTCCACCAGCCACCGCGTGAAGCCCTTAGTCTCCGTGATGGCCAGCTTGCAGAACTCGGTCCCCGTACAGGCGATCGCACCGCGCCAGAAGTTCGATCCTTCGACGCGTAGGCCCAGCTGTTCCAGTTCACGGGCCAGATCGTTGGCGCGTGCCCTCGGAATATTCACGAGGATCAGGTTCTGCATGGTGGTGGTGCGGGTAGCGCCAGTGCCGTAGCGGGACGCAAGTTCCGCGACCGCCTCTAGCTGCTCCCCGCTGAGGCGGCCACGCAGCACCGAAGCCCCGACAAAACAGAGTCCCGCCTGCCGCTGCGGGTGTATACCCACATGATCTCGATAGACTTCGTCGGGAACAATCTCCGGCACGGCCGGGTCGAGCTTATACCCGAGCCGCCCGTTAAGTTCGGCGAGAAAACTCTCCGGCGTCCAGCCCTCTTTGAGGAAAAGATATTTCAGGCGTGCCCGATCGCGGCTCTCGCGAAGTCCCTGCTGGTCGTGAAAGATCTGCGCCACCGTCTTGACCACCGCAAAGGCCTGATCAGGTCGAACGAAGGCATCAAGTTTGACGGCGAGGTGCGGCTCGGTCGAGAGTCCGCCGCCGACGCGCAAAGCGTATCCCACTTCATCGCCGCGCCGCACAGCGGTCAGTCCGACATCGTTTATTTCCGGATAGGAACACCACGCCGGGCAGCCCGTAATGCTGATCTTGAACTTGCGCGGCAGATTATAAAAATCGGGATTGGCGGTGAGGTATTCGGCGACCTCGATGGCCAGCGGCGCGGCGTCAATCAACTCGTCGTGGGCGAGGCCGGCGAGCGGGCAGCCCGTGACGTTGCGGACAACGTCTCCGCATGCCCCCTTAGGCGAAAGCCCGACCGCAGTCAGCGCCTCG
>DASWUZ010000080.1:0-2519 GCA_036401395.1 Acidisarcina sp. | reverse complement strand
GCGCTGCGGCGGCCGGGGGAGTCACGTTGAAGGTTAAGAGGCAGATCTTCCAAGCATCGCTCTCACGACGGTGAAGCGCTGACCAGTAGCCCGAGCCTTGCTGAGGAGGGCCGGTTGGGCCCTGCACAGTGCTACTCCATGCTCCGAACCACCATACCGTATCGCTGGCGGGACCTAGCACAGGCGGGGAGTGCTGATCGGCCTGGGTCAGATGCTTGCTGAAATGCACTTGCTGGAAGATGTTCGCGTGCCATTTCTCGATGGCCTCCCGACCGAAAATGGGTCCTTGATCGGTCACCAAAACCGCATCCTGCGTGAAGAACGATGCCACCGTGGTTGCGTCGCCCTTGATCCAGGCCTCGTCACTCTTCTGACCGATTGCCTCAAGCTGCTGGGCTATTTGCGGATCGGCCGTGTTTGTTTGTTGGGCGAAGGTTGGCAAAGCAAAGCCGATGGCCCCTCCTACAAGAACAAGGAGTGCGCGTCGTTTCATCGTCTGTTCTAGGGGTTTAAGGTTAGGGTGTCGCCGAGAAACTTGCGGCGGGATTTTCCGCATCGCGGAGGGCAGAGGATCAACGCCTTCGGTCCAAAATCTCCCGAGCAACACGCAATTTGGCGGGTTCAAGAAGCACCCGTCAATACGTAGAATGACGTATACCGTGAGATGCAAGACGGTCCACATCGATTGTTGCGGATGATCGGGTGCGAGGTTGAGCCGAGGAGGAGGCGAAGTTGCAATCTGCGATTTGTCTTGCAAGAACATTGACGTCCGTCGCTCGATTGCTCTTGCCAGTCAGCTCAGGCGTGTACTAGCGTTACCGTTGCTTAGCCTTGGCGCCACCAAGGCTTAGGGGTGTGAATTTTCGCAGTGCCCGCCGAGGCTTTGTTCGGAAGGGGACGGGGTTAACTGAGAAGGAGCGAGCGCGATGCCTGTCTATGAGTACCGGTGTGAGCAACATGGAGTGTCTGAGATAACTCGACCGCTCGGTATGGCACCGAAGTCGGCCCCCTGTTTGGTGTGCGGCAGCGAGGCGAGTCGAGTCTTCTCGGTCGGCATGGTTAGGACCGGGTCACGTACCGCTTTGCTTGCGGCGATGGATCGGGCGGAGAAGAGCCGCCATGAGCCGGACGTGGTCACCTCGGTGCCTTCGACCGGCGCAAAGAGGCGAACCCCTGTGCTCCCGCTGACCCCCGCCCTCCGCCGCCTCCCGCGGCCATGACGATGACTCCTGAGTTCGCGATCGCAATTCGAAGTCGTCCGGATCGGCCTTTACGTCATTTGCCCCTGCCTGGCTGCCAACCGCTCCAGCGGGTACCGATCTCATAAAGGAGAGCGCATCGGGGAATCGATGCGCACCTGTGTCTGTTTTCACAAGGGTAAGCAACTTCAGCAACTAACCAACGAAGGAGCGTTTTGATATGCCGAAGAATCTGTTTCGGATGGATAACACCAAGAAGTTCAAAGACCAGGAAATTGTCGGGCACAATCGATGGCACCCAGACATTCCTGCGGCCGTAAGCATCAAGCCGGGCGAAGTCTTCCGCGCGGATGTCCGCGAGTGGTTCGACGGGGCCATTCGCAACGATGACTCAGCCGATGACGTTCGGAATGCCCCGCTTCCAGGGGTGCACGTTCTCACGGGGCCGTTCCACGTCGAGGGCGCCGAGCCTGGCGACCTGCTGATCGTCGACATCCTGGAGATCGACGCCTGCGATCAAGAGGACTCAGGCCCCTTCTCGGGCATGGGTTGGGGCTATACCGGCGTGTTCGCCACAAAAAACGGCGGCGGCTTTCTCACGGAACGCTTCCCCGATGCCTACAAGGTGATCTGGGACTTCAGGGGCGACGTCGCCACCTCGCGTCACATTCCGGAAGTCTCTTACGTGGGCATCCATCACCCGGGTCTGATGGGTACCGCGCCGTCGGCCGAATTGCTCGCAAAGTGGACGAAGCGCGAAACCGACTTGATTGCGACTGACCCCCATCGGGTGCCGCCGCTGGCTCTGCCCCCGCTCCCGGACAGCGCCATTCTGGGGTCGCTTACGGGCGCTGAGTTCGATCGGGTTGCTCGCGAGGCAGCCCGGACGGCTCCGCCCCGTGAGAACGGCGGGAACCAGGACATCAAGAACCTGACCGCGGGAAGCCGGATCTTTTATCCTGTCTTCGTTCCCGGGGCGAACCTGTCGTTTGGTGACCTGCACTTCTCCCAGGGCGATGGCGAGATTACGTTCTGCGGCGCGATTGAGATGGGCGGGTTCATGGACCTGCACGTCGATCTCATTAAGGGCGGCATGGCCGCGTACGGCGTCGGTGAGAATGCCATCTTTATGCCCGGCATCCGCGATCCGCAGTACTCGGAGTGGATTGCATTCTCGGGTGTCTCGGTAGACCTCGCGGGCAAGCAGCACTACCTGGACTCGCAGTTGGCTTACTCGCGCGCCTGCAATCACGCGATCGACTACCTCACGAAATTCGGCTACACGGACATTCAGGCGTACATGATCCTGGGGTCAGCGCC
>DASWUZ010000079.1:0-7414 GCA_036401395.1 Acidisarcina sp. | reverse complement strand
CTTGACTCCCTCAAGGCGCTTGCGCAGCATCGCCGAACTCTTCTGCGTAAAACCCGTCCCGCTACGCCCTGCGTAGACAAGCTTACCGTCATCGTAATAGCCGAGCAGCAGCGCGCCCACGCCGTTTGTTCCGTTTGACGGTAGAGTGTAACCGCCAATCACGAACTCCTGCTGCCGTACACATTTCGCCTTCACCCAACTCGCCACACGCCCCGACGAATATTTCGCGTCAGAGCGCTTCGACACCACGCCCTCAGCATGCACCCGGCATGCCTCCGCGAACATCTCCGCCCCGTGTCCCGCGATATCTTCGCTATAGCGCAAGCCCTCGCCCGCATCGCCTTCGTCGATCAGCGTGCGCAGCAAATCCTTCCGGTGCCGCAGAGGGAGGTCGCGGAGATTCCGGCCATTCAGATGCAGCAGGTCAAACGCGAAAAACACCATCCGCTTCTGCTCGCCCTCCTGAAACGCGGCCTGTAGCTCCGCAAAACTCGTGAGCCCTGCCTCGTCAAGCACCACCACTTCTCCATCAAGAATCGCGCTCTCGACCGGCAGGTGCGCGAGGTCCGATGCGACCACGGGCATGCGCCCGGTCCAGTCGAGCCCCTTGCGCGTATATAGCGTCACGTTCAGCCGGGCATGGGATTTGGCACCCTTCCCTGCACTCTGAATGTGCGCCTGAACCCGATAGCCATCGAGCTTCAGTTCATGCACCCAGTCGGCGCTCGCCGGCGGCTCGGCGGCCTGCATCGCCAGCTGCGGAGAGATGAACGGCGGCAGGCTTTCCTTCGGCGCATCACTCAAACTAGCCTCGATGCTCCGCGCTGCTCCTTTGCTCAGAGTGGCGCTGCCGGAAACGGTCGTAGCGTGCGCTGCTGAATCTGACGACTTAGCGGCAACGATTTTGGGCCGCAGCTTGGACTGCGTTTTATCATCCCGATTCGACTGCCAGACATGGTCCTCTGACTGTGCAATCGCGTCCAGATCGCGCCCTGTAATCACGCTGTCCGGTTGATCATCGGTTACCGCAGCATCGTCCGCTTTCCGCTCAAATTCGTCATGCTCTTTGATGAGCAGCCAGTTTGGCTTCCCTTCCTGCCCCGCGCGCCCCCCCATCCGAATCAGCACCCACTTACCCTTGAGCTTGGTGCCGTGCAGCGTGAACTTTAGATTTCCTTTCGCCAACCCCTCGTCCGCATCGCCTAGCGGCTCCCATGTTCCCTCATCCCACAGCATCACCGTTCCGCCGCCATACTGGCCCTTGGGGATCGTTCCTTCAAACCCGCCATACTCCATCGGATGATCTTCGACCTGCACCGCCAGCCGCTTGTCGCCCGTGAAGTAGCTCGGGCCCTTCGTCACGGCCCAACTCTTCAGTACCCCGTGGAGCCCCAGGCGAAAGTCATAGTGAAGCCGTGTGGCAGCGTGTTTCTGCACAACGAAAGGCAACGCTGCGTTGGCCTTGAATTTATGGCCGCCGCTAGGCTCGGCCGTGACCGAAAAATCGCGCATCTCGCGGTATCTTGCCAGTTGCGCGTCAATTGCCTCAGAGGCGGTGACTGGCGTGAGCGCGCCCTTGGTCTTAACGGCCGCAGTAGCGTTTTTCGGACTGCCTGGCCCCGCCGCCTTACCCTTAGCCATCATCCCCTCCGCAACCAGGCCCTAAAAGGCCCCGCGCCAGTGCTCACCATGAGATTCCCCTGCCACCCATTCGGCTGCATACTATCCCATCGCGCCAAGAAGCCAACAAGAAGGGGCACCCTAAGGCGCCCCTCTCTTTCAAAATCGCCCCGCAAAAAACTACTGAGGTTTGCGATAAACGATCCCGTGATCAGGCAAATAATACTCGGCCGAACAGTGGTCCGAACCGCAGATCATCGAATCAAGTCCCGCATATTGGGTCCGCGTAATCAACCCCAGAGCTCCACACACCGGGCACGCGAGCACCGCCCAATAAGGATTTCTCGCGTCGCCCATTCCCCCGGCGTTTTCCAGCACAAACAGCGTCCCGGGCTCCATCTGCTCCGGAATCCATTCCTCAAGTAACTGCAGCTCTGGCAACATGCTGACTCCTCTCGATTTTGGTTAGGCGGATGTTTTCTCTAGCTTGTCCAGCTTAAGTTAACGGGGGAAATGACCTCCTTGAAATCGCTGCGGATCTGACATCGTGCTTTGCAACACCGGTTGCCTGAGAGCCAGATCGATAACTGCTGTAATTCTTCCCGCGACCCCGGCAAGTGTCAATCAACAATCCTGTCTCTCAGTGCCTAACTGGATTCACTCGGCCCTGAATTCATCAAGCGGACATCTGGCAGATGAACCACACCGGGGACCACACCCCGGCAACGCCGCACCCTCTACTGAGCGCCTGCGCTGGCCTGCGCACTGGCAACCGCGTCAAGCTCCTTATATATCTCCTCGTTGCGCACGATCGCCTGCACATACTCACGCGTCTCGGTAAACGGAATCGACTCCACAAACTCATCGATACCGTGATAATGCCCGATACTCTGCCAGTCGTACACCCGCTCATCGCCCGCGTTGTAAGCAGCGAACGCATACTCCGGCTGGCCGCCAAACTTATCCAGAGTCATTTTCAGATACCGCGCCCCGAGGCGGATATTCATCGCCGGATCAAGCAACATGCTGGTCTCAAAGTGCTTGATGCCTTCCGCCTTCGCCATGCTCTTGCCCGCCGCAGGTATCAGTTGCATCAAGCCATAGGCACTCTTGTTCGACACCGCGGCTGGGTTGAACTCCGTCTCCTGCCGGATCAGTGCTGCCACCATATAAGGGTCGAGCCCGTTCTTCGCCGACTCAGTCTTGATGACGCCCCAATACGACTGCGGAAATAAAATCCGCCAATACGTCATGGGAATCTCATCCACCGGCGCCGATGTATAAAACGGAATTGCCCGCTTCATCAGCCTCATCGCATGAAAATTTTCACCGTAAGAAACGTAAATTTCCGCCTCGGCAAACGCACCCCACTGCTCGCTCCCCTCGGCGGCGTGAATCTCCGGCGCAATGTACTCGTTCAACCCCGCGTTTGCCAGCAGCTTCGCCTTCACCACATGCGGATCGTCTTCCGGCACGTCGTCGGTCAGCTCCGGAATCGGCTCGGCATGCATCGCGTTCAGCATCGCCACGTCTTCCGCCCTGACATGCCCGGCCTGCTTCAAAGCAGCGAGCCGCGTCCGCCCCTGCGCCGCGTAGTAAAAGTGCTGATAGACCCGCACCACGGTTTCGTAATATGCGGCGGCCATCTCCGGGCGATGTTCCTGCTCCTCGTAAACGCGGCCGCGCCAGTAGAGGGCCCCGGGTATCTCGCGCCCACCGGGATAAAGCGCAAGCTGCTCGTCAAACAAGCGCGCCGCATCGGAATAATTTCCCAGCCGATAACTCAGCCACGCTGCGCGCCAATGGCTGCTCGGCGCATAAGCGTGTTTTGGAAAGCGCTTCGCAAGCTCGCCATAATATGCAATTGCCTGGGGAAAATCCTTACGCAGCAAATACATGTTGCCGCTCGAATAAAGCGCCTCAGCAAGCCAGGGGCTTGCCGGGTCGCGAGTCTCCATCTGCTGCACGATGGACTGCTGCTCCGCGGTGTCGTTCTTGTCCCGAGCCAGCTCCATATATAGATACATGCGCTGTGCGCCGGCCTCATCAGGCGTATCTTGCAGCTCGTCGAGCTGCGCCTTGCTCAGCCGTTTCTGCTTCCAGGCGCACGCAGCCGCGGAAACAAGCGCCGCATTCTTCTCCGTTCCACTGGATACAGCTGCGAGGGCGCGAAACTCCTCTTCCGCATCGCTGAATCGTCCCGCCGCATAAAGCGCGTCGGCGTGGGCGCGCCGCTCCGCCTCGGTCAAAGGAGCGGCAGCGCTCAACTGCGTCTTCGCCTGCTGTGCCTCCGCGCTGAGCGGAAAACCCAAAAACACATGCCGGAATAACTTCCCCGCCGCATCCACCTGACCGGCCATTTGCAACGCTTTGGCCTGGGATAATAGAAAGTCGGCATGCTCCGCGATGTTCTCGCCCTGATGCGCCTTCAATACCGCCAGGGCCGCCTGAGGATCGCCTTGCTGTAACAGCAGGTTCGACTCCAGTACTGGGACGCCGCGGACAAAGATGCTGTCGGGATGGCGGTTCTCGAACCCACTTAACAGCACCTCAGCCTGCGGAAGCTTATTGGCCTGTAAATTAGCCTGCGCGGTCAGATACTCGGCGTAGTCATCAAGCGACTCGCCCAACCTGGCCGACTGCTGAAAACTGCTGATCGCCTCCGAATAATTTTTGTCGAGCAGGTAGGCATGGCCAAGCGCGAGATAAGCTGCCGATCCCGCTTCGCCGCCGTGCGACCGCGCATAAGCAGCGACTCCACCATAAGCAGCCGGAGTCCGATTCTGCGCCAGTTGCTGTGCCATCGGCCGCAACTGCGACGAGGCTACGAAAGCCCTGGTAAGCTTGCGGCTCCGCGCCAGAGCTTTTGCCGAAAGCGGCTTATGGGTGTGCCTGCGGCGTGCGCGCCCTCGCCTGCTGGAGCCTCTGCTAGTCGCCCCGCTTCTTCGACGTGCAGATCTTCCGCTCGCCGTAGCTCGAGCGGCGCGCTTTCCAGAAGACGCAGGCGACTTATGTTTCCGGACAGCAGCCTCTGCCGAGGCACCCACAAAAAATGCCAAGGCAACAATCAGTATTCCGCTCAAAAGCCCGAGCGCTACATCTCTGAAACCGCGGCCACGCGCTGGCGATCCCCAATACATTTGCAAAGAGCAAGCCTCTGCTACGAATTTAAGCGGAAACCTGCCGCAAAGTTGCTTTCACCCTCGACCCGGAACCCTAAGCGTTATCACCAGGCAAACACGGGTGTGGATTCAGTCCGCTTTCATCTTGTCCTTCACGCTGCGAGCCAACTTCTCCACTTCTTCAGCTTTTTTCAGCGTGCGCTGCGGTAACGCCCCAGCGCTCGCCGAATTTACTTCCACCTGGAGCTGATGGGCGAGAGCCAGCAGTTTTCCAGCGTCGGAAACCAACTGCTTTTGCCGCTGCTCATTTCTCATCCTTAGGGCCTTCTCTTCCATATCCGGGGGGAATGGATGCCGTTGGCCCTCATCCCCGGGCAGGTGCAAGGGCGCTGTAGGGGCGCCCGCTTGACCAGACGGAGCAGAACTCATTTGCGCGGAGCACCCGTGCGAGAGGACGCACAGAAAGGCCGTGAAGAGAATGATCGTTTTGGTCCCGCGTACGTGCTTCACTAAATTCTCCGGAATTTGTGCTCTATGCGACTTACGCGGACAGCAATCAACCTTAGTGAGGCCAACTTTGTCACTGCTTCCTGACTCTGTCTTCAGCCCGGCGCGCCAGCTTTTCGATTGCCTCCACTATCTTTGCAAGGTCATCCGAAGGCACAGCCACGTTAGTCTTGCTGATTTCCGCCTGCAACTCCCCGGTCAGCGCCATCAGCTTCTCCGCGTCCGCCTTGACCTTTGACGCCGCTCTTCGTTGAACGCCTTTCGCTCTCTCTCCATCAAATCGGGAGGAAAGGGCGCTGCCACCCGCGAGTGATCGCCAGTGGATGCCGCAGGATCAGGGATCGGCAGACCACCGACTGTATTCGGGTGGTATTGACCCTCGGCGCGCCATGCGAACAGGGACACTACGCCTGCAAGCAAGGCGGCCACCAAACCCGGCGAGCACAACTTCTTCATGAAACCTCGCATCGGTTCATTATAGAAACAACGCTCTAAAAAAGGACTTAAACGTCAAAAGAAGGACGGCACGCCTCTTGTCTGCCCCAACTCTACAGCTAAGCATTGTTACCAGGCACGAGTTCTTTTCGAAGTTGAGCGACAACTGGCTTGATGACCTGCAGGACTTCATACACACCAAACTGCCTGCAATCGTGCTCATCATCTTTTGCGCGTGGTTGTTGATGCAGCTGCTGCACATCCTCACCAGCCGTCTCGCCAAAATCGCCGAGCGCCACGCGGCGGACCAGCAGCGCCTGGCCCAGACAAAAACGGTCGCGTCCGTAATGCGTGCTACCGGCTATGGGTTTATCGTCTTTGTCGCGGTGCTGATGGTCCTAGCCAAATTGGATTTCAATCTTGCGCCCCTCATCGCCAGCGCGGGAGTGGCAGGAGTCGCCATCGGCCTGGCTGCCCAGACCATCGTCAAAGACTGCCTCAACGGAATCCTCATCCTTATCGAAGATCAATATAACGTCGGCGACAAGATTCGGATCGCCGGCCTCAGCGGCGTGGTCGAAGCCATGACCCTGCGCAAGACAACTGTCCGAGATGACGACGGCACCCTCTTCATCATTCCGAACTCGCAAATTACGACCGTCGCGAATCTGACCCGCGACTACTCCGTCGCCACCATCAGCGTCTCGGTCGACTTCTCCGCCGACCCTGACAAAGTGTTAGCGATTCTCAAAGATGTTGCCATGAGCGTACGCAACGATCCCGCCTACTCCTCCGTCTTCCTCAGCGATCCGACTCTGCTTGGCGTCGATGCCATCAAAGGCTCGCAGGTCATTTACCCAGTGCAACTCAAGACCCTTGCGAACCAGCAGTGGGCCGCGCTAAGAGAGACCCAGCGGCGCATCCGCATCGCGCTTGACGAACACGGCCTGCTGCCGGGCGACCCGATGCGCGTCTTCAATAGCAGAACTGGTAATTATCAGGTTGGCGCCCCAGGGGAGCATTTCTCTCCTGAGGAACCTCATCCAGACCCCACCGCCGCACCGCCCCACCAGACAAATCCACTAACGGGCGAATCTTCTTAGGAGCTATTTCTTAGCGTCACGAATATTGAAAATTATTCGCCGATAACTGGTAAGTCGCGGTGATCCATCATCGGTAACTGCCAGGATAATGTGCGCCGTTCCAGAGCCACTGCATGGCGGCCCGATCGGGAGCCATTTTGCACGACAAACTGCCGTGGGAGTTACGACCGCCTTTGAAGTGTCAGCCCCGGCAATGCTCACATCCGCCGGGTTCGACCCTGTAACGCCCGCCTCGGCATAATGAAACCAGGAATAGTGCAGCGTTTGCCCATCCGGATCATGACTCGCGCTCGCGTCCAGCACCACCGGCTTGCCAACCTCGGCGTCAATCATTATGGGCGCGGCACCCGCTACTCCGTTCACCTCAACTATGGGGTTGTGATTGGCGTGTCGATAGTCCGCGACGGTCCATTCCATGCGCGCCGCGAAGTCGTTTTGAAACGCTTCGCGCCACCGCCAGATCGTCGCCTGGTCTGACACGTACTGCTTACCATCAATGCCGGTGACCGTGTCTTGCGAGGTGACGCGGGTGAACAGGTCCCCGCCTTGCGTCCAGATCGCGTGAGTCTCGCCATAAGGCTGGCGATACACATAGCGGCCGCCCCAGCCGCCCCAGTCGGGCCTGCG
>DASWUZ010000078.1:0-13530 GCA_036401395.1 Acidisarcina sp. | reverse complement strand
CGCTGGCGGCGGTTTTGTGATGTCGAAGAGGCGAAAGAGGGCGAGCGCCAGCAGCGGGTGGACCCAGTCAGCAGGGCAGGCGATAAGCGCGATCCACTGGCCGACAACTTCATCAAGGACCACGTGCTGCGGGTCTTCTGTGTGGCTCTCCTCGGCCACGATGGTTCCGGCGGGAATGCCGATGGCTAGCGCCACCAGCGCGGCAGCCGCTGTTGCCCATGGAAAAAAACTGGCATGGGGGCTGTTGGCGAAGAATGGCAGGCGGGCCGCGGCGAACCAGATCAGCAGGGCCGCCACCGAACCCCAGGTACCCGGGCCGGGCTTGATGTTGCCCGCGCCGAAGAATGTTCCGGCGATCCACGCCCAGGATGTTCTTGCTGCGACTGCGGGCGGTCGGGTCATTGAGGCTTCATCCGGCACAAAAAAAATTAAAACGAATCGTCTTCTGGCTTAGGCCGCGTGTCCGAGTCCAGCCCTTCGAATACTTCAGGGTCGAGGATCGGCGAAGAAATCCGATACACACCGGTCGCCCACTTTCCGAGGTCAACTTGCCGGCAATGATCGCTGCAAAAGGGAAAATCTTGATCGCGGGAGACGACGATCTTTCTACAAGTCGGGCAACGAAGGATGCGGTTTGGCTTTGCTTCGGATTTGCTCATACGGGTTACTCTGCGTCTAACTGGCTTTTGAAATATTTTGTGCGCTGTTATTTAGATGATGTGATCTACGAGACGATCCGTCCCACCACGTCGTAAGGATGCGCTTCCGTAATTTCGCAGCGGTAGTATATGTTCGGCTCCAGGGACTCGTGAGGGCCGAAATCGTTGATGTAAACCGTGCCGTCGATCTGCGGAGCGTGCATTGCCGCGCGCCCTTCCCAGAGCAAAGGTGTCTCCTTCGATTCGCCCTCTACGAGCAGATCGAAAGTCTGTCCAACCCAATTCTCTTTACCGCGAAGGCTGATCGCGTTCTGCAGCTTCATTAGTCTCTTGCGACGGCTCTCGATGGTGCGGGCGGGGACCTTTTCTGCGAGGTTGAAAGCACCGGCACCTTCTTCATCTGAATATCCAAACACTCCGAGCCAGTCGAATCGCGCCGCCTCGACGAAGTTGCAGAGGGAATTAAAATCGTCTTCCGTCTCGCCGGGAAAGCCCACTACAAAGGAAGTGCGCAGCGTGATACCCGGCACGATAAGGCGCGCCTTCTCGATCATCCTTAGAAAGATGTCCCCGTTGGCTCCACGCTTCATCCGCTTGAGCACGCTAGCTGACGCATGCTGCAAAGGCACGTCGAGATACTTGCAGATGTTGTCGTGGCGCGCCATGGTCTCAAGCAGACGGGTCGTGACTTTATTCGGGTAGGCATAGAGGAAGCGCAGCCAGCGCACACCCGGAATGGTGGCGAGGCGATCGAGCAATAGTGCGAGGCCATCGCGGAGACCGAAGTCTTCTCCGTAGCAGGTCGTGTCCTGACCGATAAGCGTGATTTCCATGACGCCCTGAGCGACGAGGTTTTCTGCTTCGGCGATGACGGACTCAAAGCGCCGCGAGCGAAACTTCCCGCGAATGTTTGGGATCACGCAAAAGGTGCAGGGATGGTCGCAGCCCTCTGCGATCTTGATATACGCAGACGAGCTCGGAGTCGAGCGCAGGCGCGGTGTGGTGTCGTTATAGAGATAGTGAGGAATGTCGGCGACGGCGCCGTCCCAATCTGCGCGTGCGAATCGGCCCTGCGTTTCGCGGAGATTGCCCTCCGGCCGCGCCGCTAGGGAAGCCTGTGTCGCTGACATCGCGCGGGTGGGGACGTCGCTGGCCGCAACGTCGCTCGGCGGGGCTGGCAAAAGTGTTCCGTCGAAATTTGTCGCGGCAGCAACGACGTTGATGCTGGTCAGGATGGTGAAAGGCGACGGTTCGTGAATTTTAGGAGTTGGCTTGATCCCGGCGGCGGCGAGGATCTGCTCTAACTCGTCAGTCCCCACGACCGCGTCGACCTCGGGAATGTTGCGCATGATCTCGATCCGGTAGCGTTCCACAAGGCATCCGGCGACGATGAGTTTTTTCGCTCTGCCGCTGATCTTGTGCTGCGCCATTTCGAGGATGGTGTCTACCGACTCCTGCTTCGCAGATTCGATGAAGGCGCAGGTGTTGACCACGAGTATGTCGGCGTTAGCTGGGTTGGTGGTGATTTGTGCGCCGGCGTGGTTCAGCACGCCCATCATGACTTCGCTATCTACCAGGTTTTTAGGGCAGCCGAGGCTTATAAAGCCCACCGTCGTTTTGCGAGCGGTACTGGAGGGCTGGATAGAGGAAACGGGGGCGTGGCTGCGCGGAATCTCGGAGTGCGGGTCTGGGACGCGCAAGTGGGTTGTAGCTAAGACCTCGGCGAGGTCTACATTTAATGGAGACTGCGTCACCCTACTATTCTACCGGAGCAAGCAGAAGGAATGCCGAAGCCCGCTGTCTAACGTATCATCTGAGTTGGGTACCTATGACGACTACGATTGAGCTTCCTGAATCCGTGTATTTGCGGAGCGAGCAGATCGCTCGCAGTCGGGGGCTTTCCGTAGATGAGCTCATCGTTCGAGCGCTTGAGCGTGAGCTTGCCGCCGAGCTGCCTCCAAATCGAGCGACCGAACGGGTCGTCTCGCCGATCATTCGATCAAAGCACCCCGGCACTCTGGATTTGACCAACTTTGACTTCGACGACCTACTTTCCTGATGTAAATGTCTGGATTGCTCTCGCATCCGATCGGCACGTTCACAATGCTGCCGCAAGAATCTGGCTGGACGAGATCAAGACCGATCGGATTGTTTTTTGTCGAATCACCGAATTAGGGCTAGTTCGGCTTTTAGCAAATTCGCATGTAATGGGCGATGAAGTATTGAGTGCGGCAGCAGCATGGCAGGTCTACGACATTTTTAGGGCGGACCCCAGAATTACATTTGCCGGAGAACAAGCTGGGTTCGACGCGTTCTGGGGGACGAGGGCACGGCGCGTTTCGGGCGGTCCGAATGCATGGACGGACGCCTATTTGGCAGCGTTTGCCTTGCACCACGAGTTTACGCTTGTGACTCTTGACCGGGCTTTTAAGGCGCACTACCAGTGCGCGGTCATCATTCTGTGCGAATGAAGCCAACCCCTCAAGGGAGATTAACGCTTTCAAGGCTCGCGGCCTAGAGTTGGCTGAGCGACGATTTCGGGGTGGCCGTCCGCGGAGCGTTCGATAGTCGGGGCGTAAGTCCCCAGTAACTCCCGCCGCCACCATAATCCCTGACTCCTCTTTTCCTCCGGTGTACTGAACCAGTACTGCCAAAGCACCGCACGCACGTAACGCGGCGCGGACGACGCGAAAGGATTGCTGCGAAAAAGCCCCAGCACGTCGGCGTTGTTAGCTAACAGGGCCTCTTCCGTACGAGGCACGATCGGGTTATCGCTCCATGACCCCAGCGAGGCAAACCACAAATTCCAGTCGAAACGTGGCTGGTAAGGTGCATAGATGCGAGGTCGCTCAGCGATGTCCTGTGGCTTATACCGGAAGGGATATGCCGTCCACGTCACCCCATCCATCGATCCTTGAAACTCGATCTCGTACCGATGCGGAGTCATCACTGCAAAAAGCCCGTACTGGTTCGCCACGCGAAAGGGCTCTAGCGCGACGATGGGCTGGTCAGGCAGCGGAGCGCCGCGCCAAAACATTCTGACTAGCGGGACTGCCGTGGCATAGAAGATCCAGGTTAGAACGATCGCCGTGACGCTGACGCGTAACGTCGTTTTTAGACTTTCAAGATACGGCGGCAAAGAAGACGGCTGCAGATAGCGCGAATCAGCAGCTGACCGAGCAGGAGCACCGTCGTCCTCCGCGGCGTCTACACCTTCTGGCGAGGCGCCCGTCTCCGCTGGAATCTGAGCCCGCACACCCGCTGAAGGTCGGCATCGAGCGGGGACAAACCGCGTCAGGTACCTGTCCTCGAGCAGCAGGAAGGCCAGCGCCAACACGAGGTAATTGAGGAAGGCATAATTGGCCGTGAGAATGACCCCGGCTTGCCAAGCCGTCACAATGAAAAAACACGCCACTCGCCATCGACCTGGAAGTAGCGCCAGCCAGACCAGCACCAACTCCATCGCCAGCGTGAGCACCGCCGTCGCGATATGAAACCAGTTCGGCAGGTGCTGCAGGTACCAGCCGATCCACGTGGGCAGCGGCCCGTTCTGGTAATACTCATACATCGCGGTGAAGTTGCGCCACGTCGGGTCACCGCTCATCAGCTTGACCACGCCCGATTCGAAGTAAATCCGAAACCACTCCCACAGCAGCAGCAGGTATGCGGTCAGCGACGCCAGGCCGCGCTCGCCCCACCCGGGTCGCAGGCCCCCGGGAGCCAGAAACAGCGACAAAAATCCGGCCTCAAGCAACATGCCATCCGACTGATAACCGGAGAAGTCCTGCGCCGCGCTGACGAAGGACAGAAAACAAACGAAGCAAACAATCAGCATCGCGCGCGGCCAGACGTTCGCCACCAGCAGGAGGGAACCGATCACCCCAACCCAGCAAAGGCCCATCAGCATATGCGGCCCCGCCGAAAACCACAGCAACGTGGGCGCATACCACAGCCGCAACGGGCCGAGGCCGCGAGCGACCCGCCCCAGGTAATCGGCTGCCGGAAGAATGCCCGCCGGGCCGATGAGGCCGCGAATCTGAAACACCAGAGCGAAAAATGCAGAGAAATAAATCAGGCCCAAGGCACGCAGAAAGAGCCACCGCGCAATCAGATGATTGCGAACCCCGTGGGCGCGGTCGAAGACATTACGAAGGCGAAGCGTGGCGTCGGATAACATCAGCGGGCCTTCAATGTAGGACGCAAATCATCCTTAAAGCGCCTACCTCGCGAAGCCCCTTTGAAATACATGACCACCAACATCAGGCGGATGTCATTTCGCCGGCTTCCAGATGCGGAACTCCCCGCCCGCATGCATCAAGCTCATCAGGTAGAGCATTCCGTCGTAGTAGCGACTGCCCCCCGAGGGTACGGGCACATTCCACAGCGCGTCCGTGAAAAGTTTGGCCCTAGCGCGGTCTGCTGCAGCCAGACCCGCCACTGCGTTGGTGCCGACCAGCCCAGTCGGATGCCCCTCGGGCGTAAGCCCGGGCGTCGCCCCGAGCAACTTCCCGTCGATGGTGTACACCGGCCCATAAGAATTCAATCCCTGAGCCAAAAAGAACCTTTGAATATGATCGCTCAGCTCGCGTTCGCGAGCGTCCTTCCGCCACCAAGACCAATCAACCGACCAGTTGCTGGCCACGCGCCACGCGTCATAGCCAAACGCCGTCGCCTGAGGGAAGCGAGTCTCATGCGGCGTCCCATCGAAGTTGGAATAGGCAGGCGCGAGGCCGGTCTCCGGGTTGGCCGCCTTAACGAACAGGTCGCGGCTCGCCGCCGCAGCGCGCGCCCAGAATGCGCGGTCCTCTGCCGGTCCCCACCGCGCCCACAGTTCATAAAACGCCGGCAAGTGGTACGAAGGATCCGTAAAAGGATGCGGCATCACGCTCGGCACGAAGAGTATCTCCGCCGAGGCCTCATCCACCTCGGGCCCCACCGTCCGCGGCCCAAACTTAGTAGGCCCGGAGATGACCTCGCGGTGACGCATCGCCGTCAGCAGCCGCTCCGCTTCCGCGTGATAATCGTAAATTCCGTGCCCACCGGGCCAGCGGTTCCCGGCAAACAGCAGCGCCATTGCGAAGTATTCCTCACCATCCGGTGCCGGCGTCTCCTCCTTTGCCGCGCCGTCCGTGCCGCACGACCACGAGAAGTATCCAAATGCAGGGTGCTTCGGATCGCTGATATACATATAGGTTTTAGCCCAGTTCCAAAGCGCGTCAAACTCCGCCTTCTTGCCCAGCTGCACCGTGATCATCATGCCGTAAGACATGCCTTCGGTACGCACGTCATGGTTAGCCCAGTCCGTCACGTACATCAGCGGCCCATCGGCATTGCTGCCCGCGGCAAAGGCGATCGCCTGCGTCTGCGGGTCGCCATGAAAGAGCTGGGCGTAGGTGGCGTCGATCTTCGCTATGACCTCGCGAGGCGAGTGCCCCGCCTCAACAAACAAATTCGGATACCGCCCTGTAGCAAACGCGCCATTGCCATCATTCACGCTTTGGGCCCCGGCCCTGGCCGCGAGCAAAATCAGGCTACTTATTATCTGGAGCAGGTAAAGGGTCTTCTTTGGACTCAAACGCATTTGTCTCTGCACCTCTGGCCTCGTCATGCTACGCGTCCGACGGCTCTAACGTCGATTTCAATGTCCGGAAAGTGATTCGATCGCTGATGGCTTCCTGCGTGCGGGGCGATCGAATGAAAGCCGCATCCTTTGGAGTCCCGGGATCTACCGCAATGTTAGAATTCAGTCTGTGCCGGGCCCTACGCGACGCAATCCCGCCAACCCCGCCAGGTCCGGAAGGGAGCAACGGCAACGGGCCAGTGCGTGCGCAGTAGGTCGCCCGGTACTTTGATTTCCCTCCGCACCATAAGCCCACCGCGACTACTTCTGTCCCTCTCGCCGCACGCAAAGTAAGACGCTTCCCCGTGTTTGATTGGCAGTAGCTCGTCCTGGCCATTGACGTGCGCGATGCAACTACATTCGCAACTAGATTTAGTTAGAAGCGACTCCTCGCGTTTCTACCCTATGAGACAAAGAGCGGCCAAAAGATGGGCGCCAGACACCGGCCACTTGATTGTGTCTCGAACGTGACGCGTGTGCCCGGTGAGTCAGGGCCGATCTAATGTAGCCAGAAAATACTGGCCGCTCTCCGCCTTTACCATAGGTCGAAGCAGTCATAGTTACGCTGTAAATCAATTCGACCGTCGCGAAAATGAAAGAAAATTGCAAACGACGCCTTCATCTCTGTACCAGAGTCCAGGTTTCCTACCGGTATGGCAAGAACTCCGGTCCATCCAGCTTCTACGGCTACGCGGTCTTCCTTGGCGATCCCCGAAACGATCTCGTATTGCTGCCGCTGGAGCACGGTCAGACCTTGCCGGCTTCGTTGAAGGATGCTCTCAAGGTCACTTTCCTGGCCGCGGCGATTGAGTTGATTGGGCAACTCCGCCTGTCGCAAATCCTCGGTGAAGAACCTGCGGAGGGCGTCTCCTGCCTCGCCACTTTGGAGGGCATTCAAGTAGGCACGGACCAGATGAATGTTCTTTTCTTCAGCATTTGTAATGAGAATCCCAACACGAATTGCATTTCCTCTGGGCTAGGTGGTGGCTGGTTTTGGGGGGCGGACCAGCAGGGGCAGGAGGGTGGAGAGGGCCATGATGGCGGCGATGATGTGGAGGCCGGTCGTATACGAGCCGCTGCCTTGGTGGAGGTGCGCTATGAGCAGGGGGCCAAAGGCGCTGGCGAATCCCCAGGCGGTGAGCATCAGGCCGTAGATAGGCCCGACGTTTTTTGAGCCGAAGTAGTCGGCGGCGAACGCGGGCATCGTTCCGAATCCGCCGCCGTAGCACATCAGGATGATGAAGGAGACGGTGGTGAGCAGAGCGGTCGAGGTGAGGCTGGGCAGGATCCAGAACAGAGCGACCTGGATTGCGAACATGATCACGAAGGTGATGCGGCGGGTGACGAGGTCCGACGCCCAGGCCCAGAAGACGCGGCCGATGGCGTTGCCGAGGGCGGCGATGCCGAGCATGCCGGCAGCAACGATGACGCTGACTTTGCCGAGCTGCTGAAACATCGGCGATTCCTGGGAGATGAGAGAGATGCCCGCGCAGGTGTTGAGGAAGAGCAGGAACCAGAGCGCCCACCACTGCCAGGAGCTGAGCGCTTCGGCGAAAGTGTAGTCGCGAGTGGCGCGCTGCGCGGTGAGGGCGGCGTTCGGTGTCCATCCCTCGGGCACCCAGCCCGCGGGCGTGTTTTGCATGAAGTATCCCGCGGCCATGGTGACGACCATGTAGGCGATGCCTAGATAGGCGAAGGTTGGCAGGACGCCGATGTGCTGGATGAGGCGGGTCGCGACGGGGGCGGTGATGAGCGCTCCGGCACCGAAGCCGCCGACGGCAATGCCGGTAATGAGGCCGCGGCGATCGGGGAACCACTTCACCAGTACGGAGACGGGGACGATGTAGCCAAAGCCGAGCCCGACGCCGCTGATGAGTCCATAGGAAAGATAGAGCCACCAGAGGCGGTTGGCGGAGAAGCTGGCGAGGAAGACGCCGAGGCCGTAGAGAAACCCTCCGGTGAGGGCGACTATGCGGGGGCCGGATTTATTGATCCAGAGGCCGGCGAAAAAGGCGGCAAATCCCACGACGAGAATGCAGATAGTGAAGGTGAGGGTGACCTGGGAGTTGGTCCAATGGAATTGTTTGGCGAGCGGCACGCGGAAGACGCTCCACGCATAGATTGCGCCCAGGGCCATTTGTAGCAGGACTCCGGCTGCGGCGATTCCCCAGCGATTGTTGACAGGCATGATTGGCTCCGTTTCGGCTTGGGAGGTCTCCGTAGGGCCCGGGACCCCTCTGGTTGCTGTCTAGTCCGATGGGCCGTTGTAAATGCTTTGCGCGCATCGCGGCGAGACAGCGTATCAGGATGCCTCTTCGATTGCGGGATTGTCTATCCCGGGATGTCGTTTGCTGTATTATGGGCAAATCTTTCCCCGTCGAAATTTATGAGGGCTGAACTGCATTTGATCAGTTGAGGCCGAGGAATTGCTGTTGAACAATTCTGGACTTGATGGTCTTTATTCCTGAGGTGCTGTGGGCGCTGGAAGCTGCCGATGCATGTGTCAGCCCTGCCCCTCGTGGGCGGCTCAAGCGCGAGGATGCGCACTGTAAATTTACCTGGCGATCTGGAAGTAAACATGAGGAGTAAATGAGCCAATCTGTTTCATCCACCCAACCCACGGAAGCCCCCGACGCTAGTTTTGTATTAACGCTGGACGAGATCTCGAACCTCGCCGAGGCCGGCGGGAAGCCGGCCGACACGTTGACGAACGTGGTGGCGCTGATCGCGGAACGATTCAAGGTGGATGTGTGTTCGGCTTATTTGCTGGAGCCGGACCGGGCGAACCTGGTGCTGGCGGCTTCGCTGGGCCTTGCGCCGCAGAGTATCGGGCGGGTGCGGCTGGCGCTGAACGAGGGGCTGGCGGGGCTGGTGGCTGAGCAGGTGAAGCCGGTGTCGGTGGAGCGGGTGAGGAAGCATCCACGGTTCAAGTACTTCAAGGACTCGGGCGAGGACGCTTATAGCTCGTTCCTCGGAGTGCCGCTGATCGATCGCGGCAGCCTGCAGGGTGTGCTGGTGGTGCAGACGCGGGAGCCCCGCGTCTTCAGCGAGGCCGAGGTGCAGATGCTCGTTCAGGCGGCGAGCGAGGTCGGGCCGGTGGTGAGCGAGGCGCGTACGCTGGACCGGTTCATTGCACCGGCGCAGGAGCGGCTCTGGGCGCTGGCCCGCAACCTCTGGTGGAGCTGGGACAACGACGCTATCAGCCTGTTTCGCGACTTGAATCCGGCGGGCTGGCGGAAGTGCAATCAAAATCCCATTGCACTCCTGAACGAGCTGCCGCTAGCCGAGGTGGAGCGGCGTGCGGGGGAGCTGGTGCTGCATAGCCGCATCAACTATGCGTACCGGCGTCAGCAGGAATATTTGCAGAATGACCGGACGTGGGGCGCGACCCATGCTGGCGTGTTGCGATCGCGGCCGGTGGGTTATTTTTCAGCGGAGTTTGGGCTCCATGAGTCGGTGCCGATTTATTCAGGCGGCCTGGGGATTCTGGCGGGCGACCACATCAAGAGCGCGTCCGATCTCGATATTCCTCTGGTCGGGGTTGGCCTGTTTTATGGTCAGGGCTACTTTTTGCAGCGGCTCGATGGGACGGGATGGCAGCAGGAAGAGTATCTCCACACCGACATCAATCAGCTCCCCATGACGCTCGCGATCGGGTCGAATGGCGAGGCGGTGGTGATCGAGATTGCTACGCGAAAAGGCGTGCTTCGTGCCAAGGTTTGGCGGATGAAAGTTGGGCGCTGCGACCTGCTGCTGCTCGATTCCAATGTGGAAGGGAATGCGCCCGAGGATTTAGAGCTTACTTCGAGGCTTTATGGGGGCGACGGGCGGACGCGCATTCGCCAGGAGCTGCTGCTGGGGATCGGCGGGTTCCGTGCGCTGAAGGCGATGGGGATCGTACCGAGCGTGCTGCATTTGAACGAGGGCCATAGCGGGTTTGCGGTGTTCGAGGCGATCCGCGAACGCATGGTCGAGGAGGGGATGAACTTCGACGAGGCAGCGAACGTGGTGTCACGCGAGGTGGTGTTTACAACGCATACGCCGGTGCCGGCGGGGCATGACCGGTTTAGTCCTGACTTGATCGAGGAGCATCTGGGGCCACTGCGGGAGCAGCTTGGTCTTTCGCAGGATAGGTTTTTGGGCTTTGGGCGGGAGAATCTGGGCGACTACAGCGAAGATTTCTGCATGACGGTACTGGGGTTGAAGCTGTCCGGTCGGGCGAACGCGGTTTCATCGCTGCATGGCGAGGTGTCGCGGTCGATGTGGACGAGCCTTCATCCGGGCAAGTCGGCCAACGAAGTCCCGATCGGCCACATCACCAACGGCGTGCATGTGCCGTCGTGGCTGGCTCCGCAGATGTTCCGTTTGTATGACAGCCATTTGCGGACGGGGTGGCATGAGCATAGCGGCGAGGCGCGCATCTGGGAGGACATCGAGAGCATTGATGACGCCGAGTTGTGGGAGACGCACCTTAGCTTGAAGTCGCAGATGCTGGAGTTTATTCGTCGCCGGGCCTGCGAGCAGTCCGAGCGGCGCGGGGAGCCGAAGGAGACCCTGTTGCGGCTAGGGCGGGTGCTGAGTCCGGATGCGCTGACGATCGGGTTTGCGCGGCGGTTTGCTACTTATAAGCGGGCTAATTTGTTTCTGGCGGATGTGGAGCGGCTGACGACGATGGTGAATGACCCGAAGCGGCCGGTGCAGTTCGTGTTCGCGGGCAAGGCGCATCCTCGCGATGAGCCGGGCAAGCGGGTGCTGCAGCAGATCGCGCAGTTGATGCGGGACGCACAGTTTTCAGACAAGCTGGTGTTTGTCGAGGACTACGACATTAACGTGGCGCGGCATCTCGTCCAGGGCGTGGATGTGTGGCTGAACAATCCGCGGCGGCCGCTGGAGGCTTCGGGGACTAGTGGGCAGAAGGTGGTGCTTAACGGCGGGCTGAATTTGTCGGTGCTCGATGGCTGGTGGGCCGAGGCTTATGACGGGCTGAATGGGTTTTCGATCGGGACGGGGCGAACGCATTCCAATATGGATGTGCATGACACGCGCGATGGCGAGGACCTATATCGAGCGCTGCGCGAAGAAGTGATTCCGCTGTACTATCAGCGCGATCGCGACGGCCTGCCACGCGGATGGATCAAGCGCATGAAGCGGACGATCCGCACCCTGGGCTGGCGCTTCAACGCCGATCGCATGGTGATGGACTACACGTTGAAGTGTTATGTGCCGGCTGCCGGCGGCACCTCCAGTGAGTCGCGCGCTACTGGGTGATGCGTTTGATGGAACTGTGCTTGGACTCAGGGGAAATGCTGGGATTACTTGCGCCCGCGCATTATAAGCGGCCTCGATCTCGCTACGGGGCCAGAGCAGGAGACTGAGTCGGGCGAAGAGAAGCGAAGCCAAGGTCTGGTACACTTACCTAGTCCGCAAGGGCAAAGACGGCATCTTGATACGTCTCGCGTGTCGATGCAAAGAGTTCGGGGAGTGGCTCAGCCTGGTAGAGCACCTGGTTCGGGACCAGGGGGTCGGAGGTTCAAATCCTCTCTCCCCGACCATTTATAACCAATGGCTTACAGCGAATTACGGAATCCCGGATTGGCTCGCTGTAGACGATTTTGTAGCGGCTACTTCCTCACGATTTGATAACGGAAATTTCGGAGACTCGGCGAGTGCCTCGTAACCAGAGTCTCCTGACGCCACAATCGTGATTTCGCGACCGGACCGATCCATCGACAGGCAGGGATCGCCCAAAAGGCTACGGGGGCGTTCACGCCCACCCAGCATCGGGCTTATTCTATGGACAACTTCCCCAAGTTTTCCAATATCTGAATTTGCATGGCCTCGCAGGCCATGTTACGTTTTTCAGCTAAGAGCCTTACGACCTGCATGATTTCCGCTGCTCTCTCCGTCGCACTGGATGAGGCTTGCGCAAATGGTCCGTCCGTCTCTGTTAAGAGCCGCTCGCTTGGGAAAGTCGCAACCATTTTCAGATGACTTTGCTTCTCCAGCATTGCCATATTCACAGAAAAGAAACAACCCAAATCCAGAGCTCGCCTCGCTTCACTCAGCGACCCTGTAAACCAATGCAGGACTATCCTTCCCGCAACACCTTTAGGGAAATGCGCCTCGATACAATCCAACACCTTTGTTACCGCGCGGACGCTATGGACACTAAGCACCTTACCGCCGACCCTCGCAGTGGCAGCAAGGATATGGTGAAACACCTCTTGCTGAAGCGGCAGAGAACGAAAATAGCGCGGGCTCGCATCTAAACCGACTTCACCGATATAGCGCGCCTCTGGAAGTAGATCATCCCACAGAGATAGTTCTGTGGCTCTCTCTGCAACCAATTGGGGGTGCAGACCCAGCGCTGCTCGGACATACTTCGTCTGCATCACAAGTTCATGATTGCGCTTCCATGCCTTCGGCGTTGTCGTGACGGCGAGCGTGTATAGGGCCGCCTTCTCGCAGTCTTCTACCTGACGCGCGTGATCGGGATACAAATCAAGATGGCAATGGAAGTCAACGAATGCAGTCAATGTTCACTCCGAACTGGTAATGACCTTTTCAAGGATTGCACCGACTTCATTCAAACCTCGTGCGTAGACCCCAGCCAAATCAGAGCTGTCACCAGCTACATCGGTCAGTGGGCCGGCTTTATGAATCAGATATTTCTCAACACCCGGTTGAGCCCTCAGACGATTGAGTGCCACCTGGAAGGACCGAACCTGTCGTCCCTCCGCTCGGCGAGTACTTAGGACTCGCTCATTCATAGTAGCCAGGGTGTATACGGTGGGGTCCGGTTGCGTGCCAAACGCGGCAGCAATAGCTGCGCGTCGAATCAGGCATGGAAGGCAATGGCCACAGTGCTGAGTTCCATGCCCAACCCATCTTCCCTTTGTCGGCGAGGAACATGAGAGCGAGTCTGGAAGGATTGCTCCCAAGAGCATCGGATTCTGGCATTCGCTGACCATCTCTCCTTTTGTCCTATTCCAATATGGATTGATGACTGTCCCATCGATATCTAGGGCCCCGAGGAGGTCATTCCAACGCGCGATGTAAAAGGGATGTGTCGTCCGTGTACTCAGAGACCCGAGGCGAAGAAGGTCAAGAGGCACGTTGAGCGCAATCAAACCATTCTCTGGCGCGCGTAGTTGAAATTGTCCTCCAACCCCTGAACCGGCAAACGCACCAATCGCGAAAAACAGAAACGAACGGCCGCGCGTGCTATCTTCGGCAGAAGTATCCGGTATC
>DASWUZ010000077.1:0-6425 GCA_036401395.1 Acidisarcina sp. | reverse complement strand
CGCCTTGCCATTGGCAAATTGTACGTCTACAAATTTGCCATTCAGGTTGTAGCGGACCTGGCGGTTGCCGAAGTCCTGGGAGTCGGATTCCTGAATTTCCCCCAAGGCCATGGACGTCTGTAATTCGCTCATGCCGACCTTAGCTTCATGCTTGTCGATGGACTGCCACACGTCTGCGGGCCAGTGTTTATAGAGTTGGTGGGGATCGTCGTAGTAGAAGAAATCGTCGCAGTAAAACTTCGAGTCTGTGCTCTTGATGTAGCCGATCGGGGCGGCAAACTTTTTCGGGCTGCCAGGCTCGGTGAAGACGGCGAGCACCTGTTTATCGCCGTGCGCGACCCGGGTGGCCAGGGATTCGGGGGCCTTCTGAGTGACAAACGTTTCGATCATCAACGGCTGCGCTCCAGGTATATTGCCCGCCGGATGCGCATAATCCGCATGACCGCCCACATACGGATAGGAGTCCAATTCGTATCCCAGCTTGATCCAGACGGTCTTTCCGTCGAGCGCCTTGGCGGATTTCAGGTCGTCGATATAGAGCTTCCGTGGCTGGACGATGTCGTCGTCGGTCAACTGTTTCTCTACATATTTGGGAGGGATATTTACCGGCGCGTTGCGTTGCCGGTTGATGAAGAAAATTCCAATGCCGACGATCAGCAGAGCACTTGCCACCATTATGCCGAGGTTCCTGAATTGCTTCATTTGCCGAATCTCCTGTGATGCGGAAGGCAAAGCCGCCCCGGCGTTGCTGCTTCTCTGAATTGATTGTGATGCAATGCATCGCGAGAAATGCAGATGTATGTCAGGCCTAAATAACTATCCTTGTCTCGTCGGCGGGGGGCAGACTTACCGGTGGCATGAGCGATTCCGCGGTGAGCCGATCGGCGCGGCGCAGCGGCGGGAACATTATCGCCCACGCGCCGGTCACGATCATGGAACCGATTCCGCCGATGACCACTGCCCTGACCGCCCCCCACCATTGCGCCGTGAGTCCGCTTTCGAACTCGCCGAATTCGTTGGAAGCCCCAAGAAATAGCGAATTAACGGCGCTTACGCGGCCGCGCATCTCGGGGGGCGTTGCGAGTTGCAGCACGGAGGAGCGAATGACGACGCTGACCATGTCGGACGCGCCGACCACAAGCAAAGCCGCTACGGAAAGGGCCAGGCTGCGCGAGAGGCCAAACAGTACCGTTCCTGCGCCGAATAGGCCGACACACCACAGCATCTTGCGTCCGGCATGGCGCTCAATCGGCCTCCATGTCAGCAGCCCTGAGATAGCCAGAGCACCCACCGCCGGAGCGGCCCGCAAGAGGCCCAGTCCACGCGGTCCGGCATGCAATATTTCCTGAGCAAAGATGGGCATCAGCGCGACCGCGCCGCCCAGCAAGACAGCAAATAGATCAAGCGAGATCGATCCCAGGAGCAGCTTGCTGTTATAGACGTAGCGAATGCCGGCAAGGACGACGTCCATGGAGGCGGCGCGGTGCTCCATGCGACCGGGACGAGCGTGGAGCGAACCGACAAACACCAGGTAGGTGAGCAGAGAAACGACAGTGAAAAGGAAGACTATAGGAGCGCCTGCCCATCGGCCGGGGAGCGGCAGGGTAAACAGGATTCCACCGAGGGCCGGACCGACGATGTTTGCGATTTGAAAGATGGTTGCGCCCCAGGTTATCGCGTTCACAAAGCTCTCGCGATCGACCAGGTGCGGAATGAGCGCCGTGCTGGCAGGACTGCTGAAGGCCCGTCCCGTCCCAATCAGGAACAGCAGCGCATAAATGGCCAGGACGGAGTGCATTCCGCGCCAGGCGAGCACGAAGAGCACCATCGAACAAATGGTCTGGATGGAGTAGCAGACCAGCAGCACACGCCTGCGGTCGAAACGGTCTGCGGTGTGGCCCGCCGGGAGCAGGAAGAGCAATCCCGGCAGGAAGAGCGCGAGCCCCGTATAGCCGAGGTCGATGGCGCGATGGGTAATGCGGTAGACTTCCCAACCGACGGCGAGCGCCTGGGCCTCGGAGCCGATGATGGCCGCGACCCTTCCGGCCTGGTAAAGCTTGAAGTCACGGGAGGCGAATGCGGTTAAGCCTGGAGAGTGGTCTGACATGCTTGCAGTCTGTAGCTTAAAGGAAGCGCGCTATGCGGGCTGAGTCAACTCTTGCGAACACCTGGAGTGCGACGAAGAAAAGCGCATATGTGACCGGCACGTTACACAAATCTGCGTCAACTGGATCTCGGCATCAGCCTTCGTAACAAGGAACGTAACTCGGATGCAACCCATACCCCACCGTCGGGCATTATCGCGGTCGGGGTGTGCGGCGTTTTCGCTTTCATAGGCCTCTATGCAACGCAGCCGCTGTTGCCGCTCTTTGCGCGGCTGTTCCACGCTTCCAAGGCGGAGGTAGGGCTGACGGTGAGCGCGACAACGCTGGGGGTGGCACTTTCCGCTCCATTCGTGGCGTCTTTTGCGGAGCGGCTGAGCCGGAAGCGGGTGATTGTCTGCTCGGTGCTTGCGCTTGCTGTTCCGACCCTGCTTGCTGCGACAGCGGGTAGCCTGCACGCGCTGGTCTTCTGGCGCTTTCTGCAAGGGGTGGTAACACCGGGGATATTCGCGACCACCATCGCTTACATAACGGAGCAGTGGTCCCGCAAAAGCACTTCGCTGGTCATGAGCATTTATGTCAGCGGCACCGCGCTTGGTGGGTTCTGCGGACGCATCATCTCCGGGCTCGCCGCTCATTATCTGGACTGGCACTGGTCGTTCCTGCTGCTGGGCCTGATGGTGCTTGCCGGAGCGGCCGCGGTGCAGCGCTGGCTGCCCAAGGAAAGACAGGCCGCTCTTCCAGCTTCAGGCTCGGAGGAGGAGCCGCAAGGTGAAAATTCCGCCAGAGTTCAGTTGCAGCAGGCGGGGGCGCATCTTCGCAATCCGCGCCTGATGGCAGCCTATGCGGTGGGATTCAATGTACTGTTCTCCCTGGTCGCCATCTTCACTTACATCACCTATTACCTGTCGGAGCCTCCGTTCAATCTCTCGACCGTCGCGCTCAGTTATCTTTTTGTCGTTTATCTGGTCGGTCTCGCGGTAACGCCAGCGGCGGGATGGGTGATCGGCCGCATCGGGCTGCGCCGCGGTCTGCTCTGCTCTGTACTGCTGTCTCTGGCGGGGGTCCTGACTACCCTGGCACACTCCCTCCCCGTAGTTGTGCTTGGGCTGGCTCTGGTTTGTAGCGGGACCTTCATCTCGCAGGCGACGGCGACGAGCTTTCTTCGCGATGCCGCCAGTGAAGGCGCCAGAGTATCGGCGGTCGGTCTTTACATCTCGTGCTACTACTTTGGAGGCACGGCGGCGGGGGTGGTTCCCAGCTATTTCTGGCATCTCGGCAAGTGGCCCGCCTGCGTCGCCTTTATTTCGCTGCTGCAAATCAGCACCATGCTGATCGCGTGGAAGGGCTGGCGCGGCACAGGTTTCAGCAACATGTCCGCCGGGGTGGTTTGAGCAGGGGCTACTTTCCGCTGCGCAGATAAGCCTTGTACTGGGTGTCAATGATGCCGAGGTTGCGCGCGAGGGCGAGCTTAGCCTGGTTAAACCGATAGACGCTTTGAACATAAGCAGTCTCCGCCGAGGCCAGGGTGGACTGCGCCTCGACGACGGGAAGGTTATCTTCGATGCCGGCGCGGAAGCGGTCCGTGGTTTGGGCCAGTTCAGTGGTCGCTAGATCGACGTTGCTGCGGGCCACCTGCACCAGTTGTGAATCGGTCTGGACGTCGAGCAGGCTATCCCTCAACTGTGCATCGATCTTGTTTCTCAGGTCCGCCAACTGCGAAAGGCCACCACTCAACTGCGCCTCCGCCACTTCCCTGTCGCCGCGAAACTTTGCCTCGCGGAACAAAGGGACCTGCAACTCTCCCTGCGCCACGAAGGTGCCGTGGAAGACCTGGCCCGAAACGCCGGTGACGCCGTAGTTTCCGCCGAAGCTTAGGGTGGGGAGGCGTTCGTGCTTTGCTGCGTTTCGTTGAAGCTGCTCGGAGCGGACCTGGGCCTGCATGGACTGGTAGTCCTGCCGGCTGGCGTATGCCTTGTCGCGTGCATCGGCAATAGACATCGCTTCAAGTTCCGCGTAAGGAGAAGTGTCGGTGAGTTGGATTTTCTGGCCGGCCGGAATGCCGATCTCGCGCTCCAATGCGATCTTCGCCTTCTCGAAGTCGACCTGGGCGGCGATCACGGATTGCTGCTGGGATTGAAACTGGACCCGGGCGCGCAGCTCTTCAAGATTGGCGACGGTACCGGCCTGGTGTTCGGCAACCGCCTGGTCAAGCAGCGTCTGATCGGTCTTGAGCAGGGCCTCGGCATACTCGACCTGTGCGGCCGCGGCGAGGGCTTCAAGGTACGTATTGCCGACGTTGAGGACGACAAGGCCGCGCGACGACTGGGTATTGTAGGAGGCGACGGTCTCGTTCACCCGGGCGGCGCGGTACTGGTCGATCAGCGCCCAACTGAAGAGGGTCTGCGAAAAATTCGCGCGGCCGATGGTGACGTCGGCCCTGGTTATCGTAGAAAACGTACCCCCCGGCAGATGTCCAAATCTGGCCGCGACTTTAGGCGAAAACCCCTGCGCGGCAAGGTTGTATTGGTGAACGCCAGTCTGACCTTCGAGCGAAATGTCTGGCAGTAAAGGGTTGAGTGCTTCGAGTCGGTCAGCGGCGGAAATCTTCTGTTCGTCCCGGGCGAGAATTAGGGCGAGATTGTTGTCGAGCCCGAGTCGGATGGCGTCGTCGAGCGACAGCTTCATGACGTCGTCTGTTGATTTAGCAGCAGTTAAGCTGCCCAGATAAGGGTTCGAAGCGGACGATTGGCTCCCCATCTGTGCCCGCGCTCCTCGAGGGAGGCCTGCCAAGCTCACTGTTACCAGAGCGAGTGCCGGCCAAATAGCCGGTGTCGTCTTAAGGCGCACCTTCAGCTCCGTCCATTTGGTCTGCGGCCTTGGGCGTATTAAATGAAAAACCATGCGCTCCTTCGCGACTCTGGTCTAAGGCAAACTGGCAACCATTTAGATCCCCCTCAGCGCCGCGGGTTGCTAGAAAAGTCAATCCTCAAGGTGCACTACACTCCCAGCAGTTGGAGTAAAGTCAGCTGAAATTTTGAGCCTTAGATATGAAACCGGCTCTTCGCTCCAGAGTGTACTGTTCTGACCACAAGCAACAAGCTAACATCCCTACTCATCGTACTAGCGTGGGCTGCTGATTCCAGGGCTTCTAAAAGGCCAGGCAATCGCAATCTGCAACGCCATAAAGCCTAGCCCCAGGACAATCATCCGGGACTGGCCGAGAAGAAGCTCAGGCCAATGCAAACACAGCCCTTAACCCGAGTGCTACTCCTTGCCAACGACTTCGAGTCGGCCCACGGCCTGCGGGAGGCTGCGCTCCGCGTGGGTCTCCCTGTGGACATCAATCAGGTCGCAACCCGGGAAGAGTTCCTTGGAAATATCAGGAAGTCGAGGCCTACTCTGGCGGTGGCCAACCTGGGGGGCGTCCAGACTCTGCCGCTGTTGGGGGCTCTTGAGGGCGCACGCGAGGCCGATCCCCCGGTGCCTGTCGTAGTCATTGGCAATGAAGCGGTGGACTCACCTGAGGCTCTTGCGGCGATCCGCCGCGGTGCGGCCGATTATCTGCTTGCCTCCGACTTGCAGCGTCTGCCCATAATTGTCGAACGGCTGGCCCGGGAACGGGCTACTGCCGGCGAAGTACGTGCTGCGGTTGAACCGCAGCGTACCTCCCAAGTGTTGCGCGAGAACCAAAAACTGATCACCATAGGTCGTCTTGCCGGCTCGATTGCCCATGAGATCAACAATCCGCTTGAGTCGATCACGAATTTGCTGTACCTGCTTGAGGCCATCCCAGGAATGCCGGAGGCCGCAAATAAGTATCTAACCCTCGCGCAGCGCGAACTGGATCGCGTAGTCCAGATCACCAAGCAAACGCTGAACTTCTACCGTGAAACTCCAGTAGCCGTTCGCCTGCAGCCGTCTGAATTGATTGAAGAAGTGCTGGTGCTCTACGGTCGCCGTATTGAAGAAAAGCAGCTGCAGATCATTCGCGAATACGATTCGCAAGAGACTGTGAGTGTATTTCCTGGCGAGATGCGTCAGGTGTTTTCTAACCTCATTACCAACGCTATCGAAGCGAGCAGCCAGGGTGGCAAACTCCGTCTGCGCGTGCGAAACGCGCGGCAGTGGTCTGATAGTGGAATCCTGGGACTTCGGGTTTCAGTCGGCGATAGCGGGAGCGGAATTCCAGCTAGCGTCCGCGGTCGATTGGGGGAGCCGTTTTTCACAACTAAAGGACAACGCGGGACTGGACTCGGCCTGTGGGTCACGCAAACCATCCTTGAGAGGTATGGCGGACACCTCCAACTATGCTCTTCGACT
>DASWUZ010000076.1:0-2261 GCA_036401395.1 Acidisarcina sp. | reverse complement strand
GTCGTCTGGGCGAGTGGGTGCTGCTGGACTACTTCGACTTCGTGGTGCACATCTTTCAGACGGATAAGCGGGCCTTCTACGATATTGAACGGCTGCGGAAATCGGCGCGCTCCGTCGACCTTGCCGAGTTGAAGATCGCTTTGGTGGAAAAGGTCAAAACAGTCCGCAGCAAAGGGCCGAACGCGGCGGATAGCGGTACTGCGATGGCTGCGAAGAAGGTGGCATCCAAGAAGACTGCTGCCGCGAAGAAAGGGGCCTTGAAGCAAACTTCGTCGACGAAGGCGGGGTCGACGAGGGTCACGGCGAAGAAAGCTCCAGCGGGGAAACTTTCTTAAAGATACAGAGAGCAAATCTGGACTTCGCCTGTTCGCAAGATGGGTCTGACTTATCGGCATCGTGCGGTCGGCAATGACGCGACACAAAAAACGCGCGGGACCGCTACGGGTCGAACGTGACACTGCGGTCTCACAACAAATAAGCAAGGGCACTCAACCGAGTGCCCTTGCTTATTTCAAACCCTTGCAACGATTAGACTGTGCCTAAAAAACGAACTTAGCCCAGAATCGAACCTGACGGCCATCACTCTCACGTGCGGAGGACTTATCGAAATACGTCCCTGAACCCACATCCAAAAGGTTGGTGTCGAGAGGGCCGACATTGTTGTGGTTACCTATATCGAGTGCCTCCGCGCGTAGCTGGAACGCAGAGTTCTCCAACCTGGGCAAGTGTACTGGCAAGTCTTTTTGTACCGAAACGTTCCAGAATTGCAGCCCCGGATTCTCAAAACTATTCCGCCCGATTCCCTGATGGACATATTGCGGACCATAAGGGATCAACCAGTGCACTTTCGTCGGATCCACCGGGTTCAAGCTGCCATCCGCATTGTTCACTTTGAGGTCAACGTAAAACGCACCGATGTTGTTCTGATTCGGATCTACGATGAAATCATCAATGCCCACGGAGTCGTTCGGCGCATTTTTGTTAATTAGAAGAGGACGATCGTTGCCGCCGTTGCCATCCCCGTTGATGTCGATGCCATTAATCTGGACCGTAGAATACGGCCCCGACTGGAACTGTGAAATTCCCGAGATGGTGAAGTGGCGGGTCGCGCCGCTGAGGAATGCATCCGCGAACCTGCTGCTCGAATGAAGACCGGGAACTGCCCACACATAGGTGATCGCGAGGAAGTGCCGATGGTCGAACGCGGAATTACCCCAGTCGTACTTCCGGCCACCCGGCGCCAGGTCAGCGCTGAAAGACGTGGGGCTATTGAAGGTAGCAAAGACCTCATCCCCATCGGACAGCAGCTTCCCATAGGTCCATGCTCCACGGATGAGCACGCCGTGGCTGAAGTCGTGGGACACTTCTGTCTGTAGGCTGTGATAGATAGAATCGGCAAAATTACCGCGAGCGATGATCGAGCCCCGGCCCGGGTTCAGACGACTACCGGTGTTGTAGTCGAAGTAGTTATATTGCTGGTTTGCAAACAGGTGCTCCCCGCGTGTGCCGACATAATTGACCGTCATCTTCACGTTCCACGGTAGCTGCCGCTCTATCCCCAGGTTCCATTGGTGTGTCTGCGGATTAATCAGATTGTTGGTGACCGTTTCATCCGTCGAATGGGGGCTCAGGACAGGTTGGATGTTTGCGATTTGACTGAACGCGCCTGCAAGGCCACGACCCTGAGTGGATGTGAGAGTACCCGCAAAGACGTTAGGGGCTGTCTCGGCCGAGTTCTGCACGATATTCGTGAACAGGATGTCGTAAAACAGCCCATACCCTGCGTGATACACGGTCTTGCCATCGTTGAGTATGCTGGCGCCACCGTGCGGAGCGTAGGCGATACCAATGCGGGGTCCGAAATTCTTGGTCGCCTCCTTCACCTTAAATACGGTATCGATCGGGGCGAAAGGATTGTTAGGGTCGAGCGCCGGGTACTTCAGCGCATTCTCGGGATTAGCCTGATACTCGTAGCGAAGGCCAAGGTTGATGGTGAGATCGGGATTAAGCTTCACATCGTCCTGGACAAAATAAGCCTGCCGGAACGCGTGCGGGTCTACTCGCGGACTGCCGGCGCTGATCGTCGCCGTTCCGGAGGGCCCGAGGTAGTCATCAAGGAAGTTGCCAAGTGCACTGAACCCACCACCCTTATTGAAGTTCAACGAACCAAAAGTGTTGAAGGGAATCAGGTCCTTTTCAATCTGCTGCGCCACATCAAGTCCGATTCGCAGTGTCTGCTTGCCGCGGATCAGGCTTACAGT
>DASWUZ010000075.1:0-4624 GCA_036401395.1 Acidisarcina sp. | reverse complement strand
GACCGCGGCTTCCGACCGATCTGCTTTTGATCGATCAAATTGACCATGCACGTCATCAGGGTTTCGAGCCCTCCGCATATGTCGACGAGGAACTGAAGCGATTGGAGCAAGTCGCATCAGCGACGCGAGATAAGTTGCAGGCCGAACGAGTCGCCATGCGACTGAAGCGATTGGAGCAAGTCGTAGCCGAATCCGAGGCAGAAGAGGCGCAAGCTGAAGCCGAATTAGAGGCCATTGAAAGAAGACTGCTCGACTCCGACGCGGACGAAGAAAGCGAAGAGTACCGCTTGATCGAATGCCGATTTCTCTCGGAGAAGGCAGAGTGGGTAAAACAGTACGGCAAACGATTGTGGCCAGATGTCTATGGCGACCGGCGGCCCAAAGACCAAAACTCGGCTGTTCCTCCGTGCACCGAGCAGATTCCAGCGGAGATTCTTGAACAATATAAGCGCCAGCGTGAGCAATACGAAGCCGCGCTCATCGGACCACTGCCGGAACATCCCGATCTTACTGCAGATCAAGCCAACGTTCTCGTAAAATATTGGGCGCACTTGCCGACCGGCAAAATCCTTTACGAAAGCACGCGCGAAATGTGGAACGCGTCGAGCGTGGATAAACACATCGGCCGTATCAAAGACGCGATGACTACGGGGGGACCCGGAAAGCAGGCGTCGACCTGGCTTTCGCAATTTCGCGCGGTGCAGTCCATGGGTTGGGCACCCGGCGAGCCGATGATAATCGAGAATAAGGTTCTAACGAAGGATGGCTGGCTTCGGAGCGCTGGCGACAGGACGTTTAACCTGTATGTGCCGCCTGATATCGAGCCCATCGAGGGCGACGTTTCAATGTGGCGGGACCATGTCAAATCCATCTATCCGAACGAATGGCAACACATCGTTCTGTGGTGCGCGCACCGTGTTCAGCGCCCTGGCGAGAAGGTGAATCATTGCCTCGATTTCATCGGGCCGCAGGGCATCGGCAAGGATACCATCCTTGTGCCGGTTATCGCTGCGATCGGGTCGCAAAACTTTAAACAGATTACCGCGAAGGATTTCTACAACTCCGAATGGAACGACTACCTACAGAGCGTTATTCTGCGGATTGACGAGATTCATGATCTTGGTGGCGAATCTCGCTACGGCTTTTACGACGCGACCAAGGATGCAATCACCGCTCCGCCTGAGATGCATCGCATCAACACGAAATTCGTTCCGCAATATGCTGCCGTGAATGTCTGCGGCGTGATCATGACATCGAACCATCTCGACGCACTTTACATCCCGCGCGACGACCGGCGACACTTCGTCTGCGTATCCAACCGCACGAAGGAAGAATTCAAGGCGGGGTACTTTGACGACATGCACGCCTGGTTCAGGAAGGGCGGGAATGAGGCTGTCGCGCACTATTTGGCGAACCTTGACCTAAGCGCCTTCGACGCACACGCGCCGCCGCCGAAGACCGCAGGGTGGGAAATGGTTGCTGCGGCTGGCTTGGCGCCCGAAAGCAGCGATCTAGCGGACATAATCGAGGCAATGGGCAATCCGGCCGCGGTCACTATTCGGATGCTAAGATCAAAAATGCCCGCAGATAGTCAGCTCCGGTCCATGTTCGAAGATCCGAAGCAACGCAAATACATCCCGAAGCGCCTTGCAGACTGCGGGTATATTGCAGTTGCGAACCCTGACACGCTCAAAAGCGGCGGCCGGTGGCGTGTATCAAGCGAGAAGACCACGATCTATGCAAAGCAAACGCTAAGCGAAACTGAACGACTGGATGCTGCGAGAAATCTTAGCCTGAGACAATCGCCACCTCCTCCTCCACCACCAATGCCACCTGAACGGTAGGTGGTCGGGCACGGCGGGCACGTTGGGCACGGTTTTCTATTCTGTCAGATTCTGAGTTCAATTATGTGTTGACAGGGAGAGAAAGATAAAAGGGCAGGGGAGAGATGGAAAAAGATAGGTAGAATGGAAAACCGTGCCCAACGTGCCCGCCGTGCCAACGGTGAATTCGACCGTTAAAGCGGCACGACATCGGTTTCGTGTTGACACCTATGACCGATGTCTTTCGTCCAACATTCGATCAAATGGATTTGTGACCTTTTCCTCAGGCAGATCGCTAAAAGCCGCGTCGAGCCGAGGCACGCGTGTGTTTCGGCATGGAATAAGGACCCCGTATTCGGGGTAATCGGCATCCAATCGGGACCCCGGGACAAGGGTCCACAGTGGCTTCCATCAAGTCATGGAAGCCGAGGTTGGGATGCTGGTGGTGGAGACGATTGCGAAGATCCGTCGCGCCTATTTTGTTCATGGTCAGCCCATCAAGGCGATCTGCCGGGAGCTTGGCGTATCGCGCAAGGTGGTCCGCAAGGTCATCCGTTCGGAGGCGACGGAGTTCCGGTACGAGCGAGAGACGCAGCCGCTTCCGAAGATGGGCCCGTGGAGTGCCGAGCTTGACCGGTTGCTGGCGGCGAACGAGAGCAAGACGACGCGCGAACGGCTGACGCTGATCCGTTTGTACGAAGAGCTTCGCGGCTTTGGATATGCCGGCGGCTACGATGCGGTTCGTCGCTATGCGCGGCGGTGGAGCCGAGAGCGTGGCGCCTCAACGACCTCAGCCTATGTGCCGTTGAGCTTTGCGCCTGGCGAAGCCTACCAGTTTGACTGGAGCCACGAAGTCGTCCTGTTGAACGGGACCACGATGGTCGTGAAGGCGGCGCATGTCCGGCTTTGCCACAGTCGGATGCTGTTTGTTCGGGCCTATCCGCGCGAGACGCAGGAGATGGTGTTTGACGCCCACGACCGGGCGTTCGCACTGTTCAAGGGGACTTGCCGGCGCGGCATCTACGACAACATGAAGACGGCGGTGGAGACGATCTTTGTCGGCAAAGGCCGCCTCTACAATCGGCGCTTCCTGCAGATGTGTAGCCATTATCTGGTCGATCCGGTTGCCTGCACGCCAGCGTCGGGCTGGGAGAAGGGACAGGTCGAGAACCAGGTCGGGTTGGTCCGCGAACGCTTCTTCACCCCGCGGCTGCGCTTCAAGACATTGGACGAGCTGAACGCCTGGTTGCTCGATAAATGTATTGCCTACGCCAAGGCTCATCGGCATCCAGAGTTCGCCGACCGGACTGTCTGGGAGATCTTCGAGGCCGAGCGACCCAATCTCGTGCCTTATGCAGGTCGGTTCGATGGCTTCCATGCCGTGCCGGCCTCGGTCTCGAAGACCTGTCTGGTGCGCTTCGACAACAACAAGTACTCGGTTGCGGCAAGCGCGGTCGGGCGGCCCATTGAGGTCCAGGCTTATGCGGACCGCATCGTGATCCGCCAGGACGGCCGGGTCGTTGCCGAACATCCGCGATCATTCGGTCGCGGCGAGACGGTCTACGACCCCTGGCACTATGTGCCCGTGCTGGTGCGCAAGCCCGGTGCCTTGCGTAATGGCGCTCCCTTCAAGGACTGGGTACTGCCCGCAGCGATTGAGCGTGTGCGACGCAAACTCGCCGGTGCCGACGATGGCAATCGACAGATGGTTGATATCCTCAATGCGGTGCTGACTGACGGCCTACCGGCGGTGGAAGCCGCCTGTGCCGAAGCGCTCGGTCACGGCGTCCATTCCGCCGATGTCGTTCTCAACATCCTGGCCCGGCAACGTGAACCGGCCCCACCGGCCAACATCATGACGCCGGCTGCGTTGACGCTCCGCCATGCGCCGATCGCCGATTGTGCCCGCTACGACAACCTCCGGAGGACAAACTGATGGAACGAACCCAAATCTTCGATCTCATGGGCGAGCTTAAGCTCTACGGCATGAAGGCCGCGTTCGACGAGATCATGGCGACCGCCGTCAAGCGCCAGCACGAACCCCAGCACATCGTCGGCGATCTGCTCTCGGCCGAGATCAACGAGAAGCAGGCCCGCTCGATCAAATACCAGCTCACCATCGCCAAGTTGCCGCTTGCCAAGGACATCGCCGACTTCCAGTTCGACGGCACGCCGATCAACCAGACGCTTGTCAATGATCTCGCCGGCGGCGGCTTCATCGCCCAGCAACGCAACGTCGTCCTGGTCGGCGGAACGGGCACCGGCAAGACCCATCTGGCCATTGCTATCGCGCGAAGCTGCATCCGATCCGGTGCTCGTGGCCGCTTCTATAATGTGGTCGACCTCGTCAACCGCCTCGAGACCGAGACCCGCAACGGGCGACAGGGCCGGCTTGCCGAGCACTTAACCCGCATGGATTTCATTGTCCTGGACGAGCTCGGATATTTGCCCTTTGCCCAGTCCGGCGGTCAGCTTCTCTTCCATCTCATCAGCCGGCTTTATGAGCGCGCCTCCGTCCTCGTCACCACCAATCTGGCATTCGGCGAGTGGCCGAGCGTGTTCGGCGATGCCAAGATGACGACCGCGCTGCTCGACCGTCTGACTCATCACTGCGACATCGTCGAGACCGGTAACGACAGCTGGCGCTTTAAAAGCCGCGACGACGATCAAACAACCCGCGCTCGCGCCGTCTCCGCAACCCCGGCCAGCTCCGACGCCGCGAGCGCTACCATCAAGACTCGCCGATCAAAGGGGTCCCCTTTGGACGCCGATCGGGGGTCCCAGTCCAACGCCGATTGACA
>DASWUZ010000074.1:0-3561 GCA_036401395.1 Acidisarcina sp. | reverse complement strand
GCGGGCTTGCAGAATGAGTTCGGCTCAGAGCGCGTCTTCAATTCCCCACTGTCCGAGGCCAATATTGTCGGCCGCGCCATCGGCTATGCGTTGCGCGGCATGAAGCCGGTCGTGGAAATTCAGTTTTTTGATTACATCTGGCCGGCCGTGCACCAGATTCGCAACGAACTCAGCTTGATGCGCTGGCGTTCTAACGGCACGTTTTCATCGCCGGTGGTGATTCGCGTCGCGGTGGGCGGATACCTGTCCGGCGGCTCGATCTATCATTCGCAGAGCGGCGAAAGCATCTTCACTCACACACCTGGAATGCGGGTCGTGTTTCCGTCCAACGCGCTCGATGCCAACGGGCTGCTAAGGACGGCAATCCGGTGCGACGATCCTGTTTTGTTCCTTGAACACAAGCGGCTCTATCGCGAGAGCTACGGGCGCGCGGCCTATCCTGGGCCTGACTATGCGATCCCTTTCGGAAAGGCCCACATCGTCCGCGCGGGCGCCGACGTGACCCTCGTGACCTATGGCGCTCTGGTGCCGAGGGCCCTACAGGCTGCGCAACGGGCAAAACGAGACCTGAATATCGAGACTGAAGTCATCGACCTTCGCACCCTCAGCCCCTACGACTGGGAGGCTATCGCTACGTCGGTGCGCAAGACCAATCGAGTTATTATGGCCCATGAAGATATGTTGAGCTGGGGCTACGGGGCGGAGATTGCAGCGCGCATCGCCGATGAGTTATTCGAATATCTTGATGCGCCGGTGAAGAGAGTAGCTGCAATGGATACTTTCGTGGCCTATCAGCCCCTGCTCGAAGACGCCATCCTCCCCCAGCCTGAAGACCTATACCGCGCCATCGCCGGACTCATGAGCTACTAAGCTCTGTCTATCTCTTTTTTGGACTTAGTGTCCCTGATAAGGGATCGGGGCGGCCCAGACAAAACACTAATCCACGTTAGAGACCTATTGGCCGGGTGCCCCATTCATGGCCGCTCTCTGGCCATGAGTGGGACGTAACAAAAGCCAGCCCGCAGCGAGACCTACTGGGCCTTGGTATGCCCGACAGTAAACCGCATCCCAACGCGATAATTAAGCGGTAATGCTGGATAACCAATCGGACCTATATGTTGGTTGTTCAGAATATTGTCAACCTGCGTGTAAAGATTGACCCACGGCTGAACCTGATAACTAACGCTCGCGTCTAGCTTGGTGAAGCCATAGTCCAGATTATGGTTTGGCAGTAGCAGCGAATTACCGTAGATGACATCGGACCCGCCGAGAAAAGTTGAGTCGTCGCTTCGGCTGGAGAAGGCTGACGTAACTGCCCCGGCCCATTTCACGCCACTATAGGTAGCAGTTACGAAGCCGGTGTGGGGTGCTCTGCGGAAGGGCCTGGCCCCCCGCAATGGCGAACTGGCTCCGATGGCTATAGTAGAAAAGCTGGGCGCAGCGGTACCGGGCAGCCCAATGTTGAAAGTAGGATTGACAGCACTGGACGAGAAGGAATGCTGCACTACAGCGTCGAGATAGGTATAGCCGCTCCGGATAAAGATATTGTGGCCAAAGCCGAACTGGGCCTCCGTCTCCGCACCTTGGGCGCGGAACGAGAGCGAACCGATATCAGCACCCCCAAACAAGTTGTTGATAGTCGCCGCAACGGTGGCGTTGACTCCCAGCTGGGTAAGCACGCCCGCGTTCACAAACTCAATCTGGTTTCCGAACTCGTTGTGAAAGTAAATTGCCCGAAGTAAGAGTCTTTCACTGGCGAAGCTCTGTTCTATACCTCCGTCATAGGAACGGGAACGCTCAGCGCCTATGGGATGTACATTGTACTGGCTTGCAATAGCATCGTCGCCCGCCTGATGCAGGATCCCATAGAGCGAGTCAAACTGATCGAAGATGCCCGGCTCCCGCACTCCCTTGGAGAAGTTGAACTTCACTTGCGTTCCATGCAGCACACCACGCCCGGGCCGAACGAGATAGTAATTCAGACCAAAATGCGGTGTGGCTTCGGTACCGAAGATCTGATTCTTCTCAATACCTCCACCAGCAGAGTAAAAAAGTCTGCTCTTGATGTCGCCCTGCACTTGCACGGTATAGTCATAATTCGTTCGTTCGAGGCTGTCATCTATGAAGAATGTAGGAAATTTATAAGTCCCACGCTCATCCTCATAACGAAAACCAAACAGCCCCGACAAATGCGGCGTAACGCGGTAGTAGCTCTGGAACTGAAGCTGGTCCCGGTTAGAGGCTGAGTCAGACGAGTTAGGATAAGTGCCAAAAAAAGCAGGCCCGGAGTCGATGAAGGCCTGTCCTTGCACCGAGTAGCCGTTTGCCCCGCGGATGGTGACGGCGTTGCCGAAATAATTGCCGCCATCACTCTTGCCATTCTGGTCATAGTTGAAAACAAGTTGACCCACAGGGAAAGCCTGCGACTGCTGTTCGCGCTTGCGGCCCAGCCCATAGCGGACCATGTTATGCCAACGCTCCGTCGTCTGGTTATCTATAGTTCCACTTAGAAATACATCCTGGTCTTTCTGCGTACCATCATTTGAAATCCCATAGAAGTCAAACGCCCCAGGCAGGGACGTAGCGGCATTGGCATTACGGGCAGTTACTCTTACCTGAGTCGCCGGCGAGAACGACCAGCCAAGGTTCGCACTGGAAGTAACGTTATGCATCTCGTCCATCGGCAATGCGTTCGCCGAATTAAGCCGCGAAAACGCGCCATAGTAATCAATCGACCTTCGCGCGCCCCCTAACTGAACTTCATTCCGATAAGTATGGTAGTTCCCCACATCGCCCTCATAAAACAAGGACGGAAAAGGAGTCGTCCCATGCGGCGTCGTGAAACTGAATACTCCTGCCGCCGCATCTGACCCATAAAGCACGCTATCCGGCCCCCGATATGCTTCGACACTGGCGATCCCCGTAGACGAAATCGTGCCTAAGTCGAAAACCCCACCAACATCCTCCATGGGAACGCCGTCAAGCAACACTTTATTGGAATTCGAGTTACCGCCCCTCACAAAGACAGAAGACAGGCTACCGCGCTGCCCCTGCTGCACTACGATCACTCCAGGAATTTGCCTCAGCGCATCTGCCATCAACGCACGATTTCGGAACTCGTTTTCTGGCAGCACACTTACCGAGCCACTGACCTGCGCCTGGGGCACCGGAGTTCCGGTCGCAGTAACAACAATCTGCTGCCGCACCCATTCAGGCTCAAGCACGACGTTGCGCTCGACGCTCCCCAGAGGAGCGCCATAAAAACCGTCAGTCACAACCTGGCGAAAGGACTGCCCTGCAACCAGCACGAAATATCTTCCGGCCGCGCCGCTGCTTAGCTGGTAACTGCCGTCAGGGCCGGTCAGGGCATTGGCAACTGTCGAGCCGTTCTGGACCAGGGCCACGGTTGCGTTAGCGACCGGCCGGCCGAGGGGATCGGCAACGACTCCGTGAACGAGCACCGCGTTGAGTGGAACGCGGGCAGCGAATAACGCAATTGTGAAGGCGCACAGCAGGATGAGACGATGGCGGCGAGGCCGCAGCGAGATAGACATACCACTC
>DASWUZ010000073.1:0-8040 GCA_036401395.1 Acidisarcina sp. | reverse complement strand
GCTTAAGTTAAGTATACGCCGCTTAGAGCAGTGGTACGCCAAGCCCATGTGGGCGGGCCGCGAAGGCGCGGTACGCTTCTTCAGGCAGATGAGTCGATCGGCATCCTCAGAACTTCTCTACTTCACCGAGCGCGGATCGGGGCCGCCGCTGTTGCTGGTGCATGGATTGATGATCGACGGCGAAATGTTTGAGCTGGTCGTCGATCAATTCGGGGCACATCATCGCGTCATTGTTCCCGATCTTCGCGGCTTTGGGCGTAGCCGCGATCTTCCGCCGCCCTATACGGCATCGCAGCTGGCAGACGACCTGATGCGGCTGCTCCATCATTTGGGAATTGAGTCGACTGCGGTGCTTGGCTATTCGCATGGCGGCGCGATCGCGCAGCAGCTGGTGCTCGATCACCCACGTGTGTGCGAACGCCTCGTGCTGGCTTGTGCGTACGCGCACAACATGGCGAGCTTTCGCGAGAAGATCGATGGTCACATGGCGCCATTGTTCGTGCGTGCGCTAGGAATGAAGCGATTTGCGAAGGTAGTTGTGTCGCTCGGCGCGAAGCAGCTCGACAAGGCGTGTGCCGAACATGTGGAGGGCCTGATGGCGCGCCAGGACGAGAAGTTGATGCTGGTCGCGTGGAAGGAAGCGATGGCGTTCGATAGCCGGGGGAGGCTGGGGGAGATTCGGTGCCCAACGCTGATTATTGCGGGGTCGAAGGACATAGCGGTGCCGATCCACCACGCGAAGATGCTTCACGATGGGATTGTGGGGTCACGGCTTCAGATTATCGATGGGGCTAACCATGCGATGATCTGGTCGAATCCGGAGGAGTTGGTTCGGGTGGCTGAGGGGTTTCTTTCCGGTTGAACTCTCAGCTATTGAGTTAGTGCTGTCGCCTCGGCCTCTGAGAGCGTGGCAACTACATCCCGGATGCCTTCAGGCCCTAGCTTAGCTGCCTGACCGAGCAAGAAGTCTGGCTGCGAGTGCTGCTCTTGCATCCATGACCTCTATCCCCAGATCGCCCGAGTGTTCAACGACTGCTTTGCCTTGCCGTGCTTGTGATCGTAGAGAAACTTCGCCACGTCCGGAACGATCTTTTCGTCGTCAGAGTCGAGTAATTTAATTAATTTCTCAGATTCAACCGCATCCGTAAGTACGGCGGCGGCTCCAGCGCGCTGTAAATCTCTGATGTGCTTTGACTTGCGCCCCGCGCCTGAGCGTTTTCCACCAGATGGCATAAGTTGATTACCTTTGAAAAACAGGCGTTGTCTGACTTACTTGGTGCCGGTGATCCACTCGCTGATCTTCTCGTTGGCCCGCGCCTCGGTAATGAGAGGATGCCCAAAATGGACGGTAGTTTTGGCATCTGGACAGTCCGCGACCCGCCGTCGCACTCGTAGGAGTATTCCGCGCCCTTGTCGGACAGGATGCACTTGTTGTCTTTCACCGCTACGCCGCCGAGACGCGGCTCGGCTGCAACCTTGATGCGCTCCCAGCGATCTGCGGCGGGCTGATCTGGAAGTAATCGAATATCTCCCAAACGCGGGGCAGCGTCAGGCTTCCGCACTCGCTCATGCTCATGCCGAATTCCCGCATGATCGTATAGCGGATGTACGGCCAACATACGCCGCCGGAGCTTCCCCCGGCGTTGCTGCCTTGATGCTGTTGAGGTCCAGACATGCGGCCACGAGGTCGTTGTAAGCTGCGAAGGGGAGCTTGCCGACTTCCGCGTACGTTATGTCCAGTGAGGCAGCTACCAGTTCGCGTGTGCTCTTCTTGGGATCGGCTCCGGGCTTGAAGATTTCCTCAGCCTGGTCAACGTTTAGCGGCGTCAGTTCGTATTCGACGTCTTTGACGGTTACTGTCATTTGGCACCTTGGTAGTAGAATTAGCCTCACTTTTGTGGGGTGCCACTCAATGAGGAAGCTGTCAGCAATTCTTGCTTTGGTAGTCGCCCTGGTTGCCTTCGCAGCCGCGGCTTACAGCGTTTTCAACGAACCGCCAGATGAACTTCGCTCTGCCAGCCTCGTAATCGCCCGGAGCGAGGGAACTGCGGACGCCCTGCTGTCCGATGAGGATGCCAGAAGTACAAGCCGGAAAGTGGAAATGGTGGTCGGTGCTGGCTTCCTGATCGCTGCCCTGGCGCTATTCGCCAAGACCCCGCAAGCTTCCGCGACTAGCTAATATCGAACTCTTCGTACGCCGGTCCGCCCGGATTATCCGCAATCTCAAACTCGATTGGCTGAATGACGAAGCCCTTTTGCTTGGTAGGCCTGCCCACACTCATGCAGTAGGCGACCGGAAATGCATTCCGCGCCCGTTCTGCGTGTAGCTCGGGTAGAGCCAAAGATCGCACGAAGGCCCCACACCTTGCTTCTGGTTGGTGTACGCGAAGGTCTGCCCGCCAGTGTTCGACGTGTTGACATAGCAAATCTGCATCCCGACTGAGGCGTCAGCCGCTGCAAAGGTGTAGACGCCCGCTGAAACCGCATACTGCCAACCGTAGGCGATGAGGCAACGCGCGTCAGGTTCCGCGTGGTGGCGCCATACTGCACGCCTAGATCGAGGATGAAGGTAGTCGAGTTTGCAACGGTTATAGTGTAAGAGCCAGTAGCCGGGACTGAGTGAACTTCATTGTCCACGATCTGCTTGATGCCGTTTGACACCGTGCCAGTCATCATCAACTGCGAGAGAACTAGCCCTTGCTAATTGCGAAGTGCATCAACTTGCGCGCGCACCTGCTGAAGCTGCTTCTGTTCAGCCTTAAGTGCCGTTGCCTATTCTCTTAGAGCCGCCGTTGCCTGGTCGCTACCCTGCTCGGCAGCCTTGCCGAACGCCGCCTGAGCGTCGGCCATCGCCTCCGACGCAGCTTTTACGCGGGCCTGCGCCTCTGCCATCGAGCCGAAGACCTCGGAGGGGTCGGTTTTCGAACCAGCCTTTCGCAAAGAAGCCTCATCGCTTACCCAGGCGTAAATGATGACTTTCCCGTGCTTGAAAATCGATAGAAGAGACGGTAGCGTTGGTGGAATTTCGTTCGAAACCAGTGGCGATTCTCTGCGCCCAAGGTGTTCCCCTGGCGAAATGCAGGGGCATTGGGGTTACGTGGAATGACTTCGAGGATGAGTCCCTCAATGGTGCGCAAGAGCTTCGTTAAAGGGTGTGAAGTGTAGCCAAGGGGGTCTTGAGCTTTTAACGCCTCTACTCGGGCCGTAAACGCTGCCAATTGACGAAGGAACAGTGGTGTAGCGTACAGCTTCCATTGCGCCGGGCCGCTCGGAGTGCGAGGGCTCACAACAGGCTTTCGTCACCCAGAGGCTCGTCGGGCGAGAAGGAGATGTCTTTGACCAGTCCGCGGACGCGAGCGATAGTTTGCCGTCGAGTGGCGCGATCGATTCGGGAGACCGCTTCATATCGCTCGCCAGAAAGGCGAGGAACGCATTCATGACGGGATCGCGCTTGTCCGGCACACGACTGCTGATCGAAACCAGCATGCGTCCCGGCGCGATCACGTGAGCCTCGACTTCACCGGCGAATTCAGGATGGCTCTTGAACAGGGCGTTGTCGGTTCGGAAACCGAGGGAGTTGCCGGTCCTCGTCTGCTTGCCCCGGTACGCCTGCGTTGCTGCGGGTGATTGGCGGGCTTTGGGTCGCATAGCGTGACCTCTCGATAGGATGTAGCACGTTAGTGCTTACGCAGGTCTTTTGGCCCTGCGTGTTTCTGTCGTCCCATACATACCCGCAAAGAGCGCGGGTATGTATGGGGCACCCGGCCTACCTGGAGAAAGATCGTGTGCCCGGACACTCAAGTCGCCTTGGTTGAAGGGACACGCTGACCGATGGACTGCCCGAAGATGGCAGTCTTACGCCTTGTGCGGAACAGTTGCAACAATCACGAGCAGCTTGGAAATGACATGGTCCTCAGGAAGGCTCTTCGCGCCCAGTTGCCTCTGTAACTGACGGGAGGGCGACTTATCAGGACTTAGCTTCTCTCCATGATGAGAGCAGAACACGATAATGGCAGCATGGTCTCTGTCGAATCATTGAACGTATCGCAGGATATGATCCTGTTGATCGTGGATGCCGTCTTTCCTAAGCGACACATTGACTCCATGCGCGTTCTGGAGGGCGGAAAGACGAACCTGAATATTTTGGTTCAGATAGAGGGGTACGACGACACCTTTGTCCTCAGGCAATACCGGCGCGGATCAGAGGTCTGCCGCAAAGAACAGGCAATCTTGAAGGCCCTTCAAGGAAAGCTGCCTGTCCCCGAATTGATCGCTTCCTTCAGCTCAGAAAATGAGTGCGGAGTACCGTACCTGATCTATCGCTACGTGCCCGGGCAGACATTTCGCGAGATTCGCGAGGTCGGCTCACCGAGGGATATGGCCGAGGCCGCGTCTGCGATCGCGGGCCGCTTGTCCATGCTGGCCAAGTGCGATGCCTCCCCTTTGTCCGAGGATGGCCTTCTCCGGTACGCCTTCGCGCTTAGCGATATCGATTCGCCTCTGATGCATGAGCGTCTTCATGGGGACGATTGGAATTTGCTGAAGGCGTTATATGAAAGGCATGGGGCGATGCTTCAAGAACTCTCAAGTCAGCAAGGCATCCGCCACGGGGACTTCAACCACGGGAACGTCGTGCTCCAGAAAAGGACGGGGACGTGGGAAGTTGCTGCGATTCTGGACTGGGAGCTTGCCGGAACCGGATCATCTTTGTGGGATGTGGCTCGCTTCACATGCTACGAGAAGGAGGATTCGCGATTATGGGAGGACGCCTTTTTCAAAGGGGTGCGCAGAAGCAGTGAGAAGGCGCCCAGCGAGTGGCGCGAGCTGTTGCATGCTCTAAACATCTTCAGCGCAGCCAAAAGTCTCGCCGATCCATCTCTGCAACCGACCTTTGTTTCAGATTTACGCAAACTCGTCCATGCAGGCCTACGCGGAAAGAGGATCGGATAGGAGAGCAGCTTTTCTCAAGTTCCGATAAACGCGCTTGTGCGACCTGGCGAGTAATGTGCTGTAGGAGACGCGGTCAGCTTCTCTCGAGTTTGGAGCGGCGGGATTTTTTTGTGGCGGCGTTCTTTTGTTTGCGGAGTTGGTGGGCGGTGATCAGGGCGCCGCGGAGGATGTCTTCAGTGGCTGCGGTGAGGCGGATGTGGGTCATGCCCATGCGGCCCCAGCCTCCTGCTATGGGGAGGAAGATTTCCGGGCTTTCTGTTATGAATGCGGATTGCTGTTCAAGGTCGAGCATGAGGTTGCCGTAGCCCTTGTCCTGAGCGGCGAGAGTGGCAAAGATGCGGCCTCCGACGCGAAAGTCAGGGGAGCCCATGTGGGAGCTCTCTTCGGCTCCTTCGAGGGTCAGGGCTATGCGGCGGAAGTCTTCGATGGTCATGGTTTTCCTGGTCAATTTGGTTCGTCCCACACGTCCCCGCAAAATGGCCGCGGGTATGTATGGGGCACCCGGCTTATTGGTTAGCCGCAGACCGCAGATCCTTCGCTTCGCTCAGGATGACGGGTGTCTTGCTGAACATGAATGACGGGTGTCTTGCGACCATGACTTTGACGGGATGTGTCCAGCCATCGTGGATGCGGGTGGATGGTCGATGGCCGGGCCTAGTCGGTGGCTTCTTCGCGTTTGTAGGGGGTGGCGAGATGCTGGCGGGCTTCGTTCAGTGCGCCCTGGGTGTTGTCGTTGGTTTGGACCGCCTGACGATATTCCTGGACTGCGCGGTCGCGCTGGCCGGTTACATCAAAGATTTTTCCCAGCTGAATGTGCGCCCATACCTCGGTCCATTTCGGTTCGCCATCGCCGCGCAGGCAGTCGCGATAGGCGTTCGCTGAAGACTGATAATTGCGCTGCAGGAACATAACTTCGCCGACACGATAGCTGGCCAGCGAACTGTTCGGATTCGCCGCGAGCGCCTTTTGATATTCGTCGAGCGCTCCCGGAAAATCGCCCTGGGCGACTAACTGCTGACCGCGCAGAATGTTCACGTGCACCTGCATGTCTGCGGAATTCTTCAGCAGCCAGCCATCCGGATCGACCGTAATATGACGTGGCCGTCCGAACGTGTCAACGGTGTATTGCGAGTCGGTGCCGACCACGTTTACGCGCTTGGTCTCGGTCTTGCCGTCGGTCTCGATCCGCAGTTCTACCGGCATGCTGAAGAGGTCCAGGTCCTGGCCAATCTGGCCGATTGTCCGGAAGCCTTTATTGCTGCCGAGGCGGTAGACGGTGTATTTGTTGGCGAATTCCGGCGCGCCAGTCCCGTCGAGCCACTGCGCGAAAAATGCGGTGAGCTGCGCCTGCGATTGAGCGTCTGCCACTTTCTGAAAGTCGCTGGTCCGGACACCCTTGTCCGCGTACTGGGAGAGCACTCCGCGGAGGATGGCTTTGAATTTGTCGTCGCCCACCTCCCACCGCAGCATGTGAAACACCATTGCCCCTTTTTCGAGGGTCATCGACTGATAATCCGGCGTGAAAGCATCAAGCCGTCCGGCGCTGGTGAGCGGGATCGTGTCGTAAGCAAGCGCACCCGCGGAGATGTCGCGCACCGCTGCCTGGAGCGCCGTCTGCCCCGACGCGTCTTCGAGGTACATCAACTCGGCGTAACGTGACATGCCGTTGGTGATCCAGCCATCGTTCAGGGTCGCCGGGCTCACTTCGCTGCCCCACCACTGGTGTGCGATGGTGTTTGCCAGCAGACGGAAGTTGTTCTTGTCGCCAATGCGCGCGCCGGCGACGGCGGCAATCTCCGGCGCCCAGAAGGTGGGAACAGTATCGTCGGGTAGTTCGACGATGTTAAGCGTGCTGCTCTCGGGCAGCCCAAAGTTGCTGGTGAAAAAACCGAACTCCTTATTGGCGGTTTCAACGTAATCGGCGGCGCTCGCCTTATGCGCCTCAGTAGTGTAGACGCGGATGTTGCGCGCCCCGCCTTGCGAGACAGGCTCAAGGAATTTGCCAGCGATAATGGTCCCCGGAAATCCCGGCTTGTCCCACTTGAATTCAAGATGCTGGATGCCGGTGCCGAGCGGCGCAGGTCCGGTCATGCCGCTGCCGATCACGCGATAGCCGCCGGGGATGGTGATATGAATGTCGGCCGTAAAGCGGTCCGTCATGTAGCCCACCATCGGAAACCAGCGCGCCGGGTAGAGCAGATAGGTAATCGGATCGCCGATGCTCGCGACCTTGAGGTCAGGCACCGGGCTCTCTTCGGAGCCGTTGAGCACTCCTTCATATTGGAAGGTGTAGACCGCGCTTTGGCCCTTGGCGAGGGGTGATGGAAGAGCGATGCGAACAGTGGCGTCGGCTGCGCGCTCGCCGGTGAGGACGGTGTTTGATTGATCGGTAACCTTGTCAACTTTGAGTGCGCCGTGGAGTTGAAAGACGGCGGTCGAGACAGAGTCGAGCGCGGTCACGCTGACCCTGGCCGTCGCTTTCAGGCTGTGAGCGGCGGGGTCGAGAGTGGCGTCGATGACGTATCCGGTGATTTGAAGGTTCTGCTTTTCAGCAGCGAAGGCCGGATGGATGCTGAGGGTCGCGAGGGGCAGCAGGAGAGCGAGCGCTGTAAAGAAGGACTTCGCGCGACGGAAGGTCATGGCAGGGCGGCAGGTGCGAGGGGCAATCACTGAAGTCGTCATTTTATCGGCTCGGGGCTTTCATCGAGGCTTTTGCAGGTTTCGTTTCAAGGCTTTGCCTGGCTTGTTATCGGCTGCGATTGCTTGGTAGGGAGCTGGTCCGCCGGTGCGGTCGGTGATCATCTGCAAAGTGATTCCAGCGACGCGATCGATGGCATTTTCCCTAAATGCAGTTGAAGTTGAAGAGGTCCGCAGAAGCGCGGCGACCTGGCCAAGGTCGGTTTGCATGGCCTGACGTGCGGTTTCATCCTGCAGTAAAGGCTGCAAGCTTAAGACGATCTTAGCTGCGGTAAAGTTATCCTGGATCAGTTCGGGGACGACTTCGCGGCCCGCGACGAGGTTGACCATGGCAACAAACGGCACTTTGACGACGCGGCGGGCGACTGCGTAACTCAGCCGGGACAGACGATA
>DASWUZ010000072.1:0-17419 GCA_036401395.1 Acidisarcina sp. | reverse complement strand
TAATTGCCGAATCACCTGTAGAGCGCCCTGCGAAAGCGATTCCGGCTGGTAAGGGTGCGCCTCTGCAATGCCCTCCAACCGCGATACAAATTCGTTCACCCGAGGGTTGTACTTCATCGTGCAGCTACCCAGCGGATACATTCCCAGGTCGATAGCGTAATTCCACGTGGAGAGCCGCGTGAAGTGGCGAATGATCTCAATCTCACTCAGCTCGGGCAAATACCCCGTGCTCTCTCGTGCCGCATCGCCAAGCAAGGCGGCAACATCGGCCTCGGGCACGTCGAGCGGCGGCATCTTGTAGCCGCGCTTACCGGGCGATGACTTTTCAAATACTAAGCCTTCGTTCTGCGATAAATGCGACGAGACTTTGCGGCGATTGCCCTCGAAAGGGGTTACCGCACTCGCGTCTTTTTCTACCTTATCCACGCCCGCCATTCATTTACCTCAATCACTGTTACGAATTGCCAACCGCACCGCGCCTAGCCCGCCGCCACTGTCTCACGGGAAGCGGCATTTGTAACAACAGCAGTGGCTTGATCAATCTGCTCGCGAGTCGTCAGCTCTGTCGCACACCATAACGAAGCATTGCCAAGCTCGGGATACCACTTCGCCAGCGACAACCCGCCAATCATCTTGCTCTCGAGCAGCCGCGCGTTAACCTCCGCGACCGGCTCCTCGCTCCGCAGGACAAATTCGTTGAACCGGCGCGTCTTCGAGAACAGCAGCTCCATCCCGGCTGCCGCACCCAGCGCCCGCGCGGCATAATCAGCCTTCGCCAGGTTTTGCAGTGCTAGTTCGCGCATCCCTTCCCTGCCATAGACCGTAAGAAAAATCGTAGCCATCAACGCGATCAGCGCCTGATTGGTGCAGATGTTGGAGGTCGCCTTTTCGCGGCGAATATGCTGCTCGCGTGTCGAGAGCGTCAGGACAAACCCGCGCCTGCCCAGCGTATCCTTCGTCTCACCGACCAGCCGCCCAGGCATCTGCCTGACAAACTTCTCCTTCGAAGCGATCACCCCGCAGTAAGGCCCGCCATAACTCAGCGCCACGCCAAACGACTGGGCCTCGATCGAAACAATGTCCGCCTCAACCGGTGGCCGCAAGATGCCCAGCGAGATCGCCTCTGCGATCGAGACCACCAGCAGCGCGCCCTTGCTGTGGACCAGCTCCGCGATGGCGGGAATGTCCTCTACGATGCCAAAGAAATTCGGGGACTGCACCAGCACACAGGCCGTCTCATCTGTGACCGCCGCAGCCAGCGCCTCCATATCGATGCGGCCATCTTCGCCGTACCCAACTTCGGCGGCGGTATGGCTCTGATGCTGCGCATAGGTCTGCATCACTTCGCGATATTCCGGATGCACAGTACGCCCAACAACCACGCGGTCGCGGCCCGTGATGCGCACGGCCATCATGACCGCCTCAGCCGCCCCGGTCGACCCGTCGTACATGGATGCGTTCGCGATCTCCATCCCGGTCAGCTCGCAGATCATCGTTTGAAACTCGAAAATCGCCTGCAGCGTACCCTGCGTGATCTCAGCCTGGTAAGGAGTGTAAGAGGTAAGGAACTCGCCGCGCTGCACTAGCGTGTCGATGATTACCGGGCGGTAATGGCTGTAAACTCCAGCCCCGAGAAAGCTTGTATAACCAGCCGCATTTAACGCCGCCGCCTGCTTGAAGTGCCCAATAATCTCGGATTCTCCGTGTTGGCGAGGCACGTTAAGATCCTTCGTGAGCCGATACTCCGCCGGAATGGTCGCGAACAAATCGTCTATCGACCCGACGCCGATGTTGGCGAGCATTTCAGCGCGGTCAGCGGGGGATTTAGGCAGATAGCGCATCGTGCGTGTTTCCTCAGAGGCATTTCAGACAGTCGAGAGCGTCCGCTCAGTGCGCAGTCTCTTCCGCAATATATTTCTCATAGGCCGCCGCATCGAGCAGCCCATCTAGCTCCGCCGCGTTGCTAAGCGCAAGCTTCAGAATCCAAGATCCATGGGCGTCCGCATTAATTTTTTCCGGCGACGCATTCAGTTCTTCGTTGACCGCGACCACGCTCCCGCTCACCGGTGCAAACAATTCCGAGACCGACTTCACCGACTCGACGCTTCCGAACTCTTTGCCTTTTTCAAGCGCCGCGCCCACCTTCGGCAACTCCACAAACACAATATCGCCGAGGGAATGCTGCGCATAATCGGTGATGCCGACATGCCCGGTCGTCGGGTCAACCCACTCGTGCTCCGGTGTGTAGCGATAGTGCGCGGGATAGCCCATCGGTCTCTCTTTCTATTTTACGAGTTCAATTTGCGGTACAGATGACTTACTGCGGCGGGCAGCAAATCGCTGTTCGCGTTGTAGCATTCACGCCGACTTTTTTGGCCGGCGGTAAAAGGGAGTAGGCACCACCCGCGCCTGCACCATGTTCGACCGCACCTGTACATTCATGACCGTGTCGAGCGCCGCATAATTTACGGGCACATAAGCGAGCGCGATATTTTTCTTCAGAAACGGAGCGGGCGACCCGCTGGTCACATATCCAATCTGCGCGCCGTTCGCTTCGAATACGCCGTACCCATCCCGCGCGATTCCGCGCTCAATCATCTCCAGGCCCACCAGCTTGCGGGTCGGGCCGCCAGCGCTTTCGACCGCCTTCAACGCATCCGAACCAACAAACGGCCCCTTCTCCAGCTTGCAATACCGCCCCAGCCCAGCCTCAAACACATTGGTCTCGTCCGAAATCTCATGCCCGTACAGTGCCATCGCCGACTCCAGCCGCAGCGTGTTTCGCGCGCCGAGGCCACACGGCAAGATTCCAAACTCCTTGCCGACCGCGAGAATCTCACCCCAAACCCGCGCACTCGTCGCCTCATCGGAAGGAATATAAATCTCGAACCCGTCCTCGCCCGTATACCCGGTCCGCGCGATCAGAGTGTTCGGCAGGCCGCACACCGTCGTCCAGGTGAACCAGTAATTCTTGAGCGTCGACAGGTCCTTCTTAACCAGCTTGGCAATCACCTCAGCCGCGCGCGGCCCCTGGATCGCAAGCTGCGTATACATGTCGCTGTAGTCGCTGATATGAATGCCCGGCAGATGCCCAACCTGCGACCGTACCCACTGCACGTCCTTCTCCCGAGTGCCCGCGTTGATCACCAGCAGGTAGTCGTTCTCACTCAACTTGTGCACGAGAATATCGTCCACAAACGTCCCGTTCGCATAGAGCATCGCGGAGTAGTGCGCCTGCCCCACTGCCAGCCGCGAAGCATCGTTCATCGAGATCGTCTGCACCGCCGCCAGCGAGCCCGGCCCGCGAAGCTGAATGTCACCCATGTGGCTGACGTCAAACATTCCGACGCCAGTCCGCACCGCCATGTGCTCCGCCGTCAGCCCGGAGTACTCGACTGGCATGTCCCACCCGCCAAAATCGACCATCTTCGCGCCCAGTTGACGGTGCACCGCATTCAGGGCAGTCTTGCGCAACGCAGTCGGGAAGGGAGCAACAGCAGGGCTGGACATTGAATTCCTTCTTGGGTTCCGTCTGGGGAGTTCCTCTAAGCTGCTCCGAGTAAGCAGGAACGCTTCACTAACGGTAGCACCCAATTTTTTCAAGGGTCAAACTTAACCCCTTCCATCTAACTCCCCATTGAGGTGTATTCAATCCAGGGAAATCCCTTGACATTGCGACGCTCTGTGGTAAGTTTGGTGCCACTAATAAACAATCAAAAACTGAAGGGAAGAAAGATGAGTACACCTTCGTTTCATTTCGCCTTGCCGTATCTATTTGCAGGGCTTTTTCTTCTGCCGTGTGCTGACGCCCAATCATATAAGCCAGATCCTGGCCAAACCTCTTGGATTGTTGTGCCCGGATTCCTGAAGCAAACTGACGGCAAATACACGGCGTCACACCTCGTTCTCTATCAGAAGGGTTGCGGACGCAATTCAAAGGGCGAACTTGAAAATCGGGTGGATCCGACGCTGACGTACCAAATAAATGTGAGCGGGGATCTTCGTACGCCGACTAGTATTTTAAGCGGCGAATGTACGCTGTCTTTTGATTTGGCGGCTGGTATTGCCCAGCCTGGCACTGAGATCATCGAAGTTCGATCTGCCGACCCCGCAAAGCCGGCTGTACCTGCGATTTCACGTGGATTCGGTATTTTGACACTAATGGACGCGCTTAGCCAACCCACCCCTGGTAAGCCCCAGGTTGACGTGATCTGGGGAGTGCTCTCAAACGGCCTTTGCTCCGACACCTTCGGAATTCGTGTAGCAAGCAAGCTCTTTTGCATTCAGGCTCGGATCGGAAATAATAGCGCTCACGCCTTACAGCTTGCTGGCGTGGGTTTCCAAAAAAAGAATGACGAAGAAAAGACCCCTAACACGGGCTATCTCATCACCCGCGCTGAAGCTCAAACTGGCGCGTCGCTAACTGGAAGAAATATTGTCTACCATTCTCTTCAAGCTGCTGGGCTGTTGCTTGCAGGTGGCACGCCATTTTTTACCGATCTAATCGTACAGGGCCGGTGGTCAACCGCCACCTCCTTTGTTGCGGGGCCATTGCTCGCGGGATTCAATCTAGTCGCGCCGGATCTCACTGTACGCGAAGGCAATAATCTCGATGATCAGGCATTCCGGGATGGAAAGTTGATTCCCAATAATACTCAGGTCGCATTAATGCTTTTCTTGGACAAGAAAGAGATCTTGTCAAGACTGCAAAAGGAATGCACTACAGATCCCATCATCGGAGCGATAGGCGAACCGGCACAAAAGAAAAAAGCACAGAAGACTTGTTTGAAGGGAGATGATCCGCGGGTAGCGAAGATTGCCATCGGAGACCTCATTTTGATTGGCGACGAAGTCGAATACATTCAACGAGTTGTAGTGGACTCGACCGTCACCTCGCAAGAGATAGCAGCAAGACCACAGGTCATAACCTCGCTCTTGACCACCGACGGCGTCGGTACCATGCTGGGCACTTCCATGAACGCGGCTATCTCGGTCCTAGTGGACAACGTCGCTGCGACAATCGTCGGAACGTCTACCCCCGAGAAATTACAATTTAAATTAGCGGCATCGGCTGTTTCATCGCTGGCGGCCGGACAAATCCACACAGTTGCGCTCGCGGATGCTAGTGGTAACATTCTGACCACTCAAACCATTACGGTCAAAACAGCACCGCTCGTAACGGGGGTCGCTCTTCAGACAGATAGCACCGGGACGGTGAGCGGGAGCGGGCTTGACTCAAGTATTTCCATTACGCTTGACAGCCAGCAAACAATTAACGGGGCCACCTCAGCGAGTAGCATCGCATTCAAGACGCCACTGTCACTGACCCTAGATAGTTCTCATACTGTAGTCGTGTCAGATCTGACTGGAAATCAAATCTGGAACCAGCCTGTCAAAGTGACGAAGTAAGAATTAGGATCTTTACCTCAACCCCATAGCTGCCTATCTTGTGCGAGTCTCAAGTGTAGTTAGCTCACGCTTGAGGCTCCCTCTGCTTGAGAGCTTTGCTCCAAGAGTTTCCGCTGGCAACGGATCGCAATCTTCGTCGCCGTCACTGGCACCTCTAGTCGCAATTTCGACATCCCCAGCCCATTCGTCTACCACGGCGCCGTGGCCCCTCGCCACGCCCCCTTTACTGTTGTGCCTCAAAGCGGGAATGATAGTAGCGACGCCATCCATGGCGAGAAGAGGTCGAGGAATGGAGTCTGGAGTGCTGATTCAGGTATTGAGAGAGGTTGTCGGCAGAGATCGCGCGAAGTATCTGTGTGGTGCCCTCGTGGTTCACCCTGATCTCGCGCAAGATCCCGGCCCCAAAGCCTCCCGCGCAGTCATCGCCCAGGCCCTCAACATGCTGCTCTTCAACAACCTCATGGCCCGTGTTCCCGCAGCTGCCGCCTACGTCGACGACTGCCTCCGCGACGGCACCAAAGTCATGCATGACCACGGAGCCGTCCGCACCGTTGACCTTTCCGGCATGGGCGCGCTCCCCGCCGGCGAGGAGGCTCTCACCCGCATCCTCCGCCCCCTCGGCTACACCCTCAACGGCGTCTATCCCCTCGAACGCCTGCGCATGACCGGCCGCTCCCACGCACAGGCCGACTACCCTCAGGACATCGCGCAGTTCTTTATCAGCGAACTCCACCCGGACCGCTTCTCCCCGGACTTCCAAGCCGCCGTCGCTGGCGTCACCGCCGGTTCCACCGACCCCATCACCAGCGAAGCGCACGACCTCCTAAAGACCCTCGAATCCGACCACGCGCTAGGCACCGGCGACGCCATCAAACTGCTGCCGGTACTGGCTGGATGCTTCGACCGCCAGCATCCGGAGCCCGCGCTCGCGGACTACCAAACCCTGCTTGCCGAGTCGCCTGAGATGGCATGGATCGCAACTGAGGGCAACGCCTTCAACCACGCCACCGACCGCGTCGCAGACGTAGATGAGGTCGCTGCCGAACAGAAACGCCTCGGCCGACCTATGAAGGAAAAAGTTGAAACCTCGCAGTCAGGCCGTGTCCGCCAGACTGCCTTCCTCGCCGCGCGAGTCCAGCGCGCCTTTCGCGACGCCAACGGCAGCACCATCCAGATGGAAGTCCCCGGCTCCTTTTATGAGCTCATCACCCGGCTGCCGCTGCCTGAGAAAGAGGAGCTGGATTTGAGTTTTGATAGCTCCAACGCCCAGGCCATTTTCAAGATGACCGGCACCCAGAGTGCCGCAGCGAAGTGATGGCGCGCTCATCATTAGGTTAATCGAACCCCCAGGATCTTGCTTCTAACAAGTCCTCAGTGCCCAGGGCGAGAAAGACTGCTGGATCGCCCTCTGGTGCCAGTCCGTCGTCTGGAGAACAGATGCACATTATGAAAATCACCTGAACATTTCAGGCCGACAAAGTCACGCTCCATCTTCATCAGACCGGCATGAGCGACTCCCCTTTCCTACGAAGCCGCGACGCTTTCATAATCCCTTCGAACAATCAGCCACCACATGACGACGGCATACACGTCGTGCCTCACCAGCATCTTCGCCGGGCGAAAGTCACACCCTGGACGATTTCGGAATTCATCCCGATGGCCGCAACTGCCCTGCTCCTGATCGCGGTTGCGGTCGCCTGTGGACGGGGGAAAATCTTCTGGGAAGACGAGATGCTGGGATGGATGATGCTACGCGACCCTTCCCTTGGCCACATGCTCTGGAGCTGGCGCCAGGGTGCCGACGGAGGCGGCATCTCCTTCTACCTGCTGGGCCGCCTTTGGCTTCGCGCCTTTGGCACTTCCATGGTCGCCTACCGCATGTTCTCCACCTGCTGCTTCGCCGCTGCGATGATGATTACGTGGTCGGTCATGCGCCGCTATTACACCACGGCTGCGATTGCTTTTTCTTCCTTGGTCATGTGGCTGGTAAGCCCGTTCTTTGTCGATCAGATAACTACCGGGCGGTTCTATGGCATGCTTGAGGCCGCCTCGGCTGCTGCTATCTGGATGGCGGTCTACTGCTACCGGCGCGATTACGTGCACAAGGCGGTCTATGCGGCGGTCTTCCTCACCCACGCCCTGTTAACTACTACTCATCAGCTAGGGGTCCTCTACAGCTTCTTCCTCGTCGTCGCCATGGCAGCCCTGGACGCGATCGAGGGTTGCTGGCGGCCCCGGCTATACCTGTCCGCGGCGGCGGCATGGTTGCTCCTTATTCCGTCCATGCCGGCGATCAGGGCTTCCGCCATGGTCGGAAAGCCCTATTTCTGGACGGAGCAACCCTCCTTCGGCGAGTTTGTGCTCCTCTACACCGGCTTCACCCATCCCATTGAATTCCTGGTTCTAGCTCTCCTGGCTTCCCTATGCATAGTCGGTCTGCTGCACAGAGACCTGGTCACAAGGATAACCACCGCCTACAAACAACGAACGCCCCTGTACGTGATCGCCGGCGCGCTCTTTTTGGTTCCCTTCGCTCTCCTGATTGAGGGTGTCGTCGGCCCGCCGCTATGCGTCAACCGCTATGTCCAGCCTGTTGCCCTCGCTACTATCTTTCTCCTGGCTGAAATTGTCACTCTACTGCTGCCCTACTTGGACTCTTATAGATCACGGATTACTTCAGGAGCATGGGCGGATACCCCGCTTCTTAGAAAGCTCAGCGTCGGTGGATGGACCATCTTCGTCGGTGCTCTTCTTGTCTATGACTTCGGCTATCGGCCTCACCACACCATGCTGTCGACCGACTATACCCCGGGCCTTGCGAGCCAACTGCCTGGAGGAATTCCGGTGGTCTGCGAAGATGCCTTCACCTTTACCGAACTCATCTCCAGGCAGCATGATTCAGGCATTAAGTTCATGTATCTACTCGATTGGGAAAATAGTCTTTCCCCCCATGTAGCCAAACTAGAGGTAACTCAGTTTCATCTGATGGAAAACTGGAAGAAGGTGGGCTACTTCTCAGGATCCATCGAGTACGCGGGCAAGTTCTTCAGCCAGACCCCGGAGTTCGATACCCTAAGCATCAACGAGGTGCAGAAGAAACGCGGTCTCCATACTCGCGAGACTTCGGAGCGGCTCTCCGAAATAGGCAGTGACCTCCACCGCAGGCTCGCAGCAGACCCTCGCTACCGCGTGTCCCTGACAAAAGTCATAGACTTCGACAAGATCTCCGTCTATGTCTGGCATGTGTGCCGAAAGGGCTCTGCCTGCGATAGATACGGGACCGAACTGCCGACACAAAATGTTTCCTTACTGGGGCACTAACAGATAAGGCAGCAGCAGGTGAAGCCCATTAGTAGAAAGCCGCTAGTGGACTGGAGCCCAGACGGCAATGTTGAATTTTTCTCTACTGGGGGAAGCGCTGACTTAGCAAGTAAGATTGGTGCCGAAGAAGGGACTCGAACCCCCACACCCTTGCGAGTACGTGGACCTGAACCACGCGCGTCTGCCAATTCCGCCACTCCGGCACGCGTCCAATGCCCGGCAGATAGCCAGACAGGCAGCAGTTGTTAGTGTCACAAAGCGGGGAGGCGATGTCAAACTCGGTAGCCACCCGCTCACAGTTGGGCCTGCAAAACCCTCGAACCGTATTTATACAGGACAGCACTGAGCCGCCTCTATCCCCGCTAGCCTCAGCTGTCTTTGCGGTAAAGAAGCTCCCGCATGGCCTGCCGCCGCGCCTCATTCGCCTCGGCGGCATTTTTCCGTTCATCGGCATCCATACGTTTCTTCTCGCCGGGCCCAGCAGCTTCGTCTCCGCTGCACGCGGGGCAGCGGTTCGCGTAGCCCGGCTTACCCGGCTTCAACTCAAATTCTTCAGAACAGACAACGCAGGTCTTTACAGGAAACATCCGGCACCTCAACGATCAATTTCGCAGGGCTCCATCTCGCCCGGGTTCAGCATCCCATCCAATTACAATTCTGATCGTCAGGGTTGAGTCTTGCTTTAGGAAAAAGGGACCGAAGGAATGATGGAACACGCGGTAACCAACTTGGCGGGTGGACATATACCCCAGGAGCAGGCGTCGGAGATTCGCCGCCTGGCGCACGATCTGAGCAACTCACTCGAAATCATCATTCAGACCAGCTACCTCGTCGGCACCCTTGATCTCGGCGCCGACGGCAAACGCTGGGTCGAGATGCTCGACGCCGCCGTGAGGAAAGCTGTCGACATCAATGCAGACCTCCGCATCTACATTCAGGCCAACAGCAGACGCAACGAGGCTTAGGAAAACAATACCTGTATTCTAAGTCCCTTCCAAGCCGGTCTAAACCAGCGTCGCCTCCAGCGTGATCTCGGCATTCCCCTTGAAAAGCTTGGAGATGGGGCAGCCATTCTTGGCATTTTGCGCCGCCGTGTTGAATGCCTCTTCCGTTGCGCCGGGAATCTTCGCCTTCGTCACGAGACGTATGGCCGTGATGGCAAAGCCGCCCTCGACCTTCTCAAGCTTGACCGAAGCGGACGTTTCGAGCGATTCAGCAGTGAGATTCGCCGCCCCAAGCTGGCCGCTCAAGGCCATCGTAAAACAGCCTGCGTGAGCGGCCGCGATCAACTCTTCGGGATTGGTGCCGACGCCGCTCTCGAATCGCGCTGCGAAAGAGTATTGTGTGTCCTTAAGCACTCCGCTCTGGGTCGAGATAGTGCCTTTTCCGTCCTTGATACCGCCATGCCAGACGGCGCTTGCTGTGCGTTCCATTGAGACTCCTTCGTCTTGTCGGCTGATGGGTTTGCCCGTGCCGGTGTGAGATATTTCCTGGCCACGAATTCGATGCGCCAATTGAGCATAACAATGCAGGAAGGAATCGTCATCAAGCCACGTTGACAACCACGGTTGACCTGTGGAGGCAGTTCCCTGAAGAGAGCCACGCATACGATAGCGCTAGCTGCGGGCCATCCGTCTCAAAAGGAAAGCAGACCAGCTGCCCACCGACCCCACAAAAAGCACAAAGGCAGCCAGCAAAGCAGTACCTCCCGCACCCATCGCGGGCCGTTGAGGGGTCGCCCAGACATGATCCACGAGCGGCACGCACAATCCGAAACAGGACCACAGCCACGCGCGCCGGGGACGCAGGCAGCCGAGGACAAAACTGCCTGCAAGGATGAACCCAACCACAACACCATCGTCATCGGTGTGAAGTTCCAAGCGCCCAAGCAGCAGCGTCCCCGCCATAGCTAACAAGTAAACGAAACCTGACCCTACCAACGCGGGCAGCGTTCCCTCGCGCACATGGGCTGCTGCCGCACTGCCGGCCAGGTCCCGAAGCGTATGCGCCCAAAGCCCAAGTCTCGCCAGCCCACCGGCGCATTCCCTCAGTTGGTCGCGGAAGGCTTGCTGCATCGGCTCTCTATATGCAGCCAGAAACGAAGAAGGAAATACCCCCAGCAACAGTCCGTACAAACGTTCTGAAAGAGTCATGGCCGCCCCGCGTTGAAAATTACTTCCATGAATTCGTGACTAAGCTTCCGTCCTAAGCAAAGCTTTCGACCGTGCCGCCCGCAACAACGCCTCCAGACGAGAAGCCTCTTCGATCACGGCCAGCTTACCTTGTTCGCTGAGCCGGTAGTAGCGCCGCCGCTCCGCGTTTAACTCAGGGTCCTCGCGCTTCGCCGCCTCTTCCACCAGCCCAGCCTCGAGTAGCCGTTTAAGCGTCCCATAAAGCGTTCCGGGGCCCATGAGGCGACCGCTCGACACGCTCACCTCGCGCATGATTGCGTAACCGTGGCGCTCCCCGTCTGCAAGCGCGAGCAATACATCAAAAACTGCGGGTGTAAGCGGCGTCATGTGGAGAGCATACTATATCCGCTACGGACATAGTATGCCCGCTCTTTTCTTTGAACGATGCGGCCCTGGAAGCAGGCGGTGCCAAGGCTGAGCACAACCCCAGCCGCTCTCCAACGTCCAACCAGATGAGCCAGCTTCTAAAGACTGGACTATCAGAGGTGAACGATGAAAGAACGATATGCATTCTGGCAGGGCGTAATGGCGGGCATTTTTGGAGGGATCGCCATCGGGGCTCTCGTTCGACTTTCAGCTGCCGAAGCCGAACGGCTCAGGAATAGTTCGGGAATACCAGCACGGCGCAATCCTGCTCCCACCGCGAGCAATTACGCTGGAAATGATCGTGAGACCACTGCCTCCGCGCCCAGACTCCAACTCCGCAGGGACGGAGCAGAAAGCGCGGGTGACCCTCGCATCACAGGGCCGGTTCCAACCCTCGGCGCTATCAGTGGGCGTGCCTTTGAGCGCCCGCCTGGAGCGCCGGGCGGACATACTCCAGCGGAAATCCTCGAAGCCCCCGGCAGGCCCGGCAGGCACATGGACCATTCCACCCAGCAGCCAGGACCAGTTCAGGAAGAAGAAGCTCTACCCGTCCTCTAAGCTCCCCCCAAAGTTTACTCTCGGCCCAATGGCGCAGCGCAGGCGTCACTTCACACGCTGAAGGACTTCGGGGCGGACCAGGTAGAGGAAGAAGACGAGGTTTACTACGGCCATGACGACCCATTGTTCCTGGTGCATGCGGAAGATGGCGTAGGAGCCCCAGCACATGGAGAGAAACGACGCGGCGAGGGCGAGCGCCCAGCCCCAGCGCCGCTGGCGAAGTAGTCCGATGGCGGCGGCGGCGAAGAGCGCGGCGAAGATGAGCACGGCTGGCGGGAAGACGTGGTGCAGGACGCCAAAGGTTCCGATAGCGGACTGGGCCAGCATCCAGATCGAAATTACAGCCATACCGGGCAGCGGTACCTTGCGCGGAATGCTTTTTGGCAGGTCTTGGGGTGCGCTCGACGCCGCTGTTGGGGTTGCTGGGCCGCGAGATGATCGAGGAGCGCTCATAAGGTATGAAGGTAGGCTATCAAGTCGTGCAATTGTTTTTCGTCGAGTTTGTCACCGAAGGCGGGCATCATGCCTCGCCCGTTGATGATGGGTGCGGTTACACGGTCGTCGTTTGCGGGTGCTCCGCTGGGCAGGTAGGGCTTTTTGAAGAGCCCTTGTAGGCCGGGGCCTTTCAGGGAATCTTCGCGATTGGCGTAATGGCAGCCTGAACATGCGCTACGGAAGACCGTGTAGCCGTTGGCCTCCTGCGGTGTGAGGTCGGCCAGCGGTTTCGACGGTGGAAGCGGGGGTTTACACCCTGCGGCAAGCAGCGTGAGCAGGAAAAGAGAAAGCCGCATTTTGCCGGGAGTCACTTGTCGATCATAGTGGCGTTGAGGCTTCGGGTGGGTGAAGCTCAAGCGAGTTGCAAGTTTCGAGGGTATGTGTGGGCACCCGAGTTCCGGTGATCCGGCAATAGGACTAGTTGGCTGCGGCGATGAGCTCAGCAATCTTGTCGATGGCTTTTCGTTCGGCGTCGCTCGAGGGGCGACGGCCGTTGCAAAGGATGGAGAAGTTGAGCGTCTTCCCGCTGGCCGCGATCATGTAACCGCTCAAGGTATGGACCTCAGCAAGCGTACCTGTCTTGGCGAAGATTTTTCCCTTGAGGGGCGACTGCAGGAAGCGAACCGAGAGCGTGCCGTCCATCCCGCCCACCGGCAGGGTCGCCCGCCACGCGGCTCCCCAGGCCTGGCGTGCGGCAAAGGTGAGCAGGGTGGTCACCGCCCGAGGAGTGACCTGGTCCTCCGAGGAGAGGCCGGAGCCGTCGTAGAGGATAAAATCATCGGCGGGAATGCCGGAGTCGATTAGAAACTGGCGCACCACACGCGCTCCCTCGACGAAGGAGCCCTCACCGGTTTGCGATTTCGCGAGCTGCCGCAGGAGAAGCTCCGCGTGCAGGTTCTGGCTGACCTTATTGATGACGGTCGCCTCCACTGTGAGCGGCGGCGAAGTATGGGCGGCAATGATGGTTTCGCCCGCTTGCAGCGGACAAGGCAGGGAACTGCCGATCAGAGGGTGAAGATGTATTGGCTCGCGGATCCGATCTTCAAAAGGCATGGTGTCAAGTGATTGAGCTTGTTCCAAGCGGGCCAGACCGGTCACCTTGACACCGCGCGCCGAGAGAATTGCTTCAAAGCTGTTCGCGGCGAAACTCGCTGGATGTTCGATGGCCAGCGCAAGATGGGCGCCGTTGCTGTCAAGGGGAATCGAGCCGTAGAGACGTACATCATCGCTGCCCGGAGTGCGGTCGAGGCCGATCTGTGACGGCGTTCCCACGCCCGCAGTGACGGCGGTGTTGGAGAGCTGATAGAACGCGTACGAGGTCGAGTGACTGTCTCCACGCTGATCGATGGAGGAAGTATCTCGCGTCGGCAGGGCGGGGTTCCAGGTCACGGTCGCAGGATCGCCGGGCCTGGCGCCGGGCAGAACATTCAGGTAGAGCACGTTGTCGTTGATAGTGAGCGCGGAGACGGGCGCGCCGTAGCCCCATTGCAGATCGTCCCAACCCCAGCCCGGGCCGTAAGGCTCAGCGGGGAAGAACGACTCGTCGCCGATGATCGCGCCATCTATTTGGCGGATGCCGGTGGAGGCTACGGTGTTAGCAAGTTCGTCGAGGACGTGGAGTGGCGGGTCCGGGCGCTCGGTCTTGCCGTCGTAGGGGTAGGTGCGTCCGGAGATGCTGGGGTCGCCAGTCCCAATCAGCCGCAGAGAACCGGCAAGGCGACCCTCGGCGTCGACGCTTCCCTGGCGGGTGACGTATGTCTTCGAAACGAAGTTAGGGCCGAGCAGCGCAAACGCTGCGGCGGTGGTGAAGAGCTTGGCGTTCGAAGCGGGCGCGAAGAACTGGCCGTCGTTGAGCGCGTAGATCGAGTTGCCCTGTTCGTCAGTGACGGAGATGCCCCAGTGCGCGCGAGAAATGGCGGGCGCATTGATGATCGACTCAATGTGAGCGGCCAGTTTGGGCCTGGTGTTGGCAGTCCGCTTCGGCGTGTGGTGCGGATGATGGGACCGGGCAAAGCCATCGCTTGTGGAAGCAAAGATAAGGAGAGAAAGTGCAACTCCGCGTATCGCAACGACGAAGATTGTCGTCTTACGGCCCTCCCTCACCTTCAGCATGGATTGAGAATAACCAAAGGTGTGGCGTATGTGGTTAATAAGAGGATTGGCGTTTTTGGTACGCCTGGTCCCTTGGAGTTGGCGAATGGCTATTGCCTGCGTGGTGCTGCCGGGGCTGCCCGGGAAACCCGACACTCCCTGTGTACGCGCATAGAATTCAGGGATGCCATTCGTCAGCCGTGCGCCTTATTTATGGAAGCTTCGCTCTCGTTCGATCGAACTGGGACGGCGCACGGTGTTGATGGGAGTGCTGAATGTTACGCCGAACTCTTTCTCCGATGGAGGACGATTTCAAAGTGCTTCAGAGGCAGTTGAAGCGGCGCTGATGATGTTTGACGAGGGCGCGGACATTGTCGATGTCGGCGGCGAGTCCACGAAGCCGGGGGTTATGGCGGTTTCGGCCGATCTGGAGGCGGAGCGCGTGCTCCCGGTAATCGACGGTATCCTCGCGCACCGCGCGGATGCCTTGCTGTGTATCGACACCTACAAGTCGGCGACAGCGCGCGCCGCGGTCGACGCGGGCGCGGAGATCGTCAACGATGTGAGTGGCATGCTCTGGGACGCAGGGATGGGTGCGACGTGCGCTTCGCTGGCTTGCGGCGTGGTACTGATGCATACGCGAGGAAGGCCCCAGGAGTGGCGGAGTCAGCCGCGGCTTCCGCAAAGTGAGGTGATGCCGCTGGTGAAGCTAGAGCTGGCGGAGCGGCTTGCGTCCGCGGTGGCTGCTGGGATTTCAGCGGAGCGGGTAGTGCTTGATCCCGGCTTCGGATTTGGAAAGGCATATGAAAATAATTACCCGCTCCTCGCGCATCTGGACGAGCTCAAATCGCTGAGGCGGCCTTTAATGGCTGGGGTTTCGAGAAAGTCTTTCCTCGCGCATACCTTGGCGCAGCGGCGGGGAACGTCAGCATCCGACATTCCGATGGGCGAACGTGGGAATCCTTCTGTTGCCGCGATGACTGGCACGATTCTCGCTGGCGCTCACATCGTTCGGGTACATGAAGTGAAGGCGGCCGTCGAGGCGGCGGCCATTGCCGACGAAATCTTGAACGCGGTCTGAACTCAGCGCGATCAGGTCCTAGTGCTGGGTGTTGTCGCTGATGCGGCTGGCCTCGAAGCTCACGATCTTCCACTGGCCAAAGCGGCGGTTATAAACGCGGGTATAACGATAGCGGCCGCTGATGTCGCGTTCGCCATTTTTGCCGCGCAGATCAACGCGAGAGGTGACGACGGCGGTGTCTCCGTAGAGGCGCACTTTGACGTCATTCAAATCAAGCTGGGTTAAACGCACCGTGCCGGCCTTATGCTGCGCGACCACCTGCGCTTTGGTTTCTATGGTGCCGTTGGCGCTGATGCCTTCGTAGTCGTCGGCGAGCAGGCGCTCCATCGCGGGGGCGTTGTTATCGAGCACTGCCTGACGCCACTCCATTTCGAGTTGCTCGACCTGCTTGTGGAGCTGGTGGTTCTCATGGCGTGGAAATAGGCCGTAGGCCTGTGGCAACAGCAACAACATCGTCAGCGCGAGCGGAAAGCACCATCCGCTTGCCCCTCTCGAAGAAGGCCGACGATGCGTTCTAAATTTCATGCGCGTAACGGGATGGTAATCCGCTTCCGAAGGGCGAGTCAAAGTAGTCCAGTTGTGATGCTCCTATAACGCATAACAGGCGGATTACAGATTGCATATGCCGTCGGGCGGGAGTTAACGGAAGCTTAATCTAACGAATGGATTGGGGGTGGGCTACTGTCTGTTCATGCATCTCATAGAGGCAAAACTGAAGTAGTGTTTTCAACTGAGGTACTGTTGACGAATGGAAGCTCGTGACTATGCCGCGTTGAGGGAGGCCGTTGAGCGGCTGGAGCATCAGAGTTTTGCCATGTCGATTGCGTCGCGGGTCGGGGTGCCGATGGAGCGGTTGATGCGGATGCTGCCTGCCGGCGCTCAGAACGCCATAGGCACCGCCGTCAATAAGGCGCTGGAACAGTGTCTGCGGGTTGCGTTGTCAGGGCGCACGGGCGGCCCGCCTCTGGGTGCGATGACGCCTGCACCCCGCAATCGCGCGCACAAGTGGATGACCGGAGCGACGGGAGCGGCGGGAGGATTCTTTGGCCTCGCCGGGCTGGCGGCGGAGTTGCCTGTGACCACGACGCTTATGCTGCATTCCATCGCTGAAATTGCGCGCAGCAATGGTGAAGATTTGAGCAGGCCGGAGAACGCGCTGGCGTGCCTTGAAGTCCTTGCCTTCAGCCCTGACAGCAAGGCTGCCGACCCGATTGAGAGCGCATACTACGCGACGCGGGCCGCTCTGGCACAGGCAACGCGCGAGGCTACGGCTTATCTCGCCGAAAAAGGTCTGGTGAAGCGCGGTGCGCCGGCGCTGCTGCAGTTCCTATCGAAGATTGGCGCGCGCTTTGGCATTGAGGTCAGCGAAAAGGCCGCGGCGCAATTGGTGCCGATTGCCGGTGCGGTGGGTGGAATGGCAGTAAACGTGATGTTCACCGCGCATTTTCAGAGGCTGGCCGAGGGCCACTTCGCGGTGCGAAGGCTGGAGCGCATCTACGGGCCAGCGCTGGTGCAGCAGGAGTACGAGCGGCTGAGGCTAACCACTGCTCGCAGTTAGGGTACAACGCCGGCTCAGCGGTAGGCTTCGCGCCGGTGCTTGACGGCTAGGACTAGGATGCTGGCGCTGAGGCCGTGGAACCGGACACGATAGTCTCCGGAGCGGAGCCGGAATTCGGGCGGTTCGACATCCTGAAGGCGTTTCACGTCGCCTTCGCCGATAGCAAGATAGCGGGAAATGGTGTGGAGGATGCGGATCGCGGCAACCTGGTCGATGGCGCGGAGGTCGGCCTTGCCCTGCTCTGTCCAGGCAATCTTCTTGCCCATCGTTACTGTCCCGGACCGTGGCTTTCGATCGGGATTCGTCCCATGCGGTCGAAGTCCTCCTCGGTGAGTCCGAACTCGGCCA
>DASWUZ010000071.1:0-1987 GCA_036401395.1 Acidisarcina sp. | reverse complement strand
CCCATGGCCATCTTTTCTGACGTGGCCTCAGCGTGGATGTCTACGAGGATTACCTTCACTGTGATTTGCTTCAGTAGAGCGTCGATGGTGCGGAAGGGGTCGTCGTAGGTGTTCATGAAGACGCGGCCCTGAAGGTTGATGACGGCGTAGGTCTGGCCACCGGGGAGTGTGCCCTCGTAAAAGCCGTAGCCGGGTGCGCTGGGGGCGTAGTTTGCGGGGCGGATGATGCGACGGGCGCGTTCGTGACTGGTGGCGGGCACGGACTGCATGTAGTCGATGATTTCCCGCTTGTCCCAGACATGGTTGCCGGTGGTAAGGACGTGTGCGCCAAGGTCGAAGAGTTCGTCCGAGATGGCGGGAGTGATGCCGAATCCGCCGGCGGCGTTCTCGGCATTGACGACAACGAGGTCGATGGCTCGTTCTTTGATCACGTGTCCGATGTGTTCCTGGACGATGCGCCGGCCGGGGCTGCCGAATACATCACCGACAAAGAGAATGTTCAACCGGGTACCACTTCCGTTTGTGGACTGTAAACAGCTTAGGCTAGCATGACTGCTGCGGCCCGGAAACGACCCTTCCGGACCAACCACTACCTTTCAATCAACTCGATATGAGACAGGCTTATCGCTACCAGTTCCGCCATAATGCGCAAGCTATTTCCCCTGACTCGTCGGCGCACAGTGTGCGGACGCCATAGCCGTACACCGTAGGCATTTTCGGCCGTGCCTCAAGCCGATATCTCCCTTGTGGGCGACAAGAAATCATATAGACGTATTTATCCTCCTCCACGTAATTTCCGCAGATTCGACTCCAATCCTCGTTGGTGAAGGGCGGCCCCGAGTAGTGCCTTTGCAGGGATTGCCCATCGCAAATGCTGGCTGCGGCATTGCCGCCGGCGCGGGTATGTTCCACCGCTTTCTTCAAGGAAGCAAATCTGACAGCGGCGATGCTCTCGTTCCGCGCTACTCGACGCTGGACGAGCGGCTTTGTCAGTGCAAAAAGCGTCGGCCCAAACGCCAGACACAGTGCGAGCACAACCCACAGAGCGGCTCTGGCCGTTCCATTCGATATTGACTTTCTTCGTACTACGAAGAACGCGGCCAGGCCGCCAAGCAGAGCTGAGCCAGCCGCCGCCGCAGTCGCAATCGCGACACCGACGAGAGCATACGAGCGTGCAATGCCGTCAGACGCCGGCCATAGAAATACCCCAGTCAGCAGCCCCGCAAAGCTCCCAGCCCCAGCAGCGGCAACGGAGGCCAGCCACCCGCGCCGGCCCCATAACAAAATCGAAGCGCCGACGATGAGCGCAACCAGCACAGGAAGAATCCATCGCGGAAAATCGAGACTCGGCTCGATAATTGACGGCCACCAGCAGACCGCCGATCCAACAAACGCCAGAACGAGCAGAATCCACCTTCGTGTCATCGCTGCCTCACCCGAAAGATAACAAAATGGTAAATACAAATTGCAACTGACCGAGAACTTACTCAAAAAATAAATTTCACGGGTATTTTGCGAAGGACGCCAAGTCTGAAACACTCATGCAAACCTCGCTATACTGTTTGGCGTGTGCTGCAAAATGCTCTCGCGCGCCGTCCTCTTCCTCTGCGGGCTTGTTCCCTTGATCTCAGCAGTTGCTCAGACTGCGTCGCCAACCGCCCCTGTAGTCCAAGCAAAGCCGGCGCCGCTGCTGCCGCCGGAAGGCTTCGACGACGGCCGCGGCTATGTGCTTCCCGGAGTCGAGTGGGCACATGCCACGCCCGACTCGGAGGGCTTCTCCCCAGCAAGGCTCGAGGCGCTGCGCGCTTTTCTCAAGACCCATCAGACCGACGCGATGATGATCATGTCGCGCGGCCGGGTGGTCTTCGAGTACGGAGACCTCAAGCTGGTCAGCAAGGTGGCCTCGGTACGCAAGAGCGTGCTCGACCTGATGTATGCGGTTGAAGCACAGAACGGGTCAAAAGATGTTGACTACATGGGCCAGACG
>DASWUZ010000070.1:0-6461 GCA_036401395.1 Acidisarcina sp. | reverse complement strand
TGCTGCTTCTCATGCTGCATCTCGCGAAGCAGTTCGTTGACCTTTTTGGTCTCAGGCACCATCGCCGCTGGCCGTTGAACGCTGGCCACGGTGCGCGTCTTGGCCTCTTCATCGCTGATTTGCAGGAGGTCATGAGCGAAGACGATGCCGGTAATATGGTCGAGCGAATTCTCGTAGACCGGGACGCGTGACAAGGGATGTTCGGCAATCTGGTGCAGAAAATTCTCGATGGTCGTACTGCCCGGGACAGCAAAAGTTGCGGGCCGTGGCGTCATGACTTCGCGAACGATCTTGTCGCCGAACTCCACCGCCGAACGAACCAGGTCGCGGTCGCTCTCTTCAAGAATGCCCTCCTCCTGACCGGCCTCGAGCAGCGCGTCGACCGCCTCCGACGGGTCTTCCGCCTCGTCGCCGTGAGCGGGCTCCGCAAGCGCCGCAATCGAAAGCAGGAAGCTGAGCAACAAGGTGACCGGCAGCACCAGGTAAAACAAGATTTGCACGATGACCCGGAAGCGCACAATCCACACCCCGCGTGTGCGGGTGAAAAAAACAAATGGGGCGAGCCGGTTGAAGAGGATGATGACAAGGACCGCGCCAAGCACTGCCTGCGCTATTTCAGGAGTGGATGGACGGCCATGGATCAGGGCGCCATCAAAAAGCATTGCCCCGAAAAGTAGAGTCAGACAAGCAAGCGAAAGCTGCGTGAGCACAGCCGCGGAAAGCCCCAGCAGGTTGCGGCTGAGTCCCAGGCGCGGCTCAACAAGTTTTTCCCACGCATCTATATTTTCCTGAAATTCTCCAGCCAGGAATTTGCCCATCTCCGAGTACATGCGGTCGACGTAAGACGCGAGGGTGAGGATGAGCAGCAGCGCAAAAATGACGACTGCGAGAAGAGGAGTCATTGAGCGGATTTCCTTTTAGGAGTAGAGACGGGCCGAGATGAGGGAGTCCTCCGAGCTGTCCCGGTCGGCGACCTGCGGGTCGGGGTTTTCTTGGCCAGCGTCCTCGCAATCAATCCGGCAGGGAGATTGAGTTGTTTTCGCAACAACTGCTCTTGCGCGGCCATCTCGCCCGAGTCCGCCTCGTGGTCGAGGCCGGAGAGATGAAGGAGTCCATGCAGGATGAGTATTTTGATTTCCAAGGCGAGATCATGTCCGTGGCTGTGGGCCTGGCGTGCCGCGGTTTCGATCGAGATTGCCATGTCGCCAGCAATTTTTTGCGGCCTCCTTTTGCTCAGGTTTGGGTCCAGGTCCCCGAGATCAACCGCCGGGAAAGAGAGCACGTCGGTAGGCTTGTTTTTGTGACGGAAGCGATGATTGAGGTCACGGACAGCTTCATCGCTGGTGAGCAGGATGGAGACGACGCCGCGCAGGGGAACGGCCTTTTGCGCCTGCGCAAGAAACTGCTGCAGGTCGCGCTTATTGAATGGCGCGCGTTTTTTCGTGAAGCTAAGTGGGGGTTCAATAATGATCATCGTGCCGCGAAATCACAACATTGACCCAAGCCGGGGCTGCAAGATGAACCGGCACGAGAACGGCTCTCACTGATGCCTTGAGCATACCTCAACCCGCTTTGAAGGTGCTTCTGGTCAAGCTCGCTTCTGTCCGCAACCGGAGTGGAAGAATTCTACAAATGTGTCTCCGCGCCCGTATATAGACTACAATATAGACAAAGAGAAAGAGGTGGCCGATGGCACAGAGCCGCACCGCCAAATTATTCAAGAATGGTGCCAGCCAGGCCGTTCGATTGCCAGCCGAATTTCGCTTCGCCGGAAGTGAGGTCTACGTGTCACGAAACGATTTCACCGGCGATGTGGTGCTCTCGACCAGGCCAGGCGCTGGAGGCTGGGACACCTTCTTTGAGCTACTGCACTCCGCTGGAGTGCCGGCGGACTTCATGGCTGACCGGCCCATGAATGTCCTGCCCAAAGAGCGCGGCGTCTTCGATGATGTGCCTCCTTCGCGCAAGGCGCGCAAGTCGTGATGCTGCGAATGCTCGATACCGACATAGTCAGCTACATCATTAAGGGCAATTCCCCCCGGATAGAGCGCAAGCTGGCTTCCCACGTTCCGTCAACGGTCTGCATCTCGGTGATGACCCGCGCCGAACTGCAATACGGCTTGAAGCGCCTGGCGCCACAACACCGTTTGCACCTGGCAGTCGGCCAGTTCCTCAAGGTCGTCCGCACGCTATCGTGGGACCCGGAATCTGCAGACTGGTATGCCGGCATCCGCCATCAGCTGATAAGTTCAGGCCAACCTATAGGCGAGCTGGACATGATGATCGCTGCGCACGCCCTCGGAGCGGGCGCGACACTTGTTACGAACAATGGCCGCCACTATGAGCGGATCGCTGCGCCCCTTATGCTTGAAAACTGGGTATAGCCCGGATGATTTAAGAGGGCCCGCTGGTAACGGGAATGACGACCGCCAGTCCCCGTTCGATGCTACTGCGGCTTTGCCCCCGGCTTAGTTGCGGCATTTTCTGGCATATTGAGCGGAAGCTCGCGCTGCGAGCGGCCAAAGCTGTCGTACGCCTGGATGATTCGCTGCACCAGATGATGACGCACGACATCGCCCGTCTCAAAATGCACGAAGCGAATGCCCTCGACTCCATCCAGAATTGTCATGGCCTCGATCAGGCCCGACTTCTTCGGATTAGGCAGATCGATTTGCGTGATGTCTCCGGTGATTACCGCCTTCGCATTGTTGCCGAGCCGGGTGAGGAACATCTTCATCTGCTCAGAGGTCGTGTTCTGCGCCTCGTCCATGATGATGAAGGCATCGTTGAGCGTGCGCCCGCGCATGAAGGCAAGCGGCGCAACTTCGATCACGCCCTTCTCCAGCATCTTGTCGACTCGCTCCTGTTCGAGCAAGTCGTAGAGGGCGTCGTAGAGCGGCCGCAGATAAGGGTCGACCTTTTCCTGCAGGCTGCCGGGGAGAAAGCCGAGCCTTTCACCAGCCTCAACAGCAGGCCGCACCAACACGATGCGGCTGACTTTTTTAGCGAGCAGGGCCGAGGCCGCCATGGCTACAGCGAGATAAGTTTTGCCGGTTCCGGCGGGGCCGATGCCGAAGACCATGTCGCCCTGTTCGATGGCCTCGACGTAGCGGCGCTGATTGACCGAGCGGGGCTGCACCATCCGCTTGGTACCCGCCGAACGCTGCTTGCCGCTTTCGACCAGGCCGCGAAGCGTGACCGCGGGATCGGCGGTGACCAGCTTCAACATGCCGTGGAGTTCGCCATTCTGGAGGGTCGTGCCGTTGCGCCTCAAATATTCGAAGTCCGCGAAGATCTTCTCGATGCGGGAGATGCTTTCTGGAGATCCCTCGACGTGCAGGGCATCGGAGCGCAGATCAATGCGAACTTTAAGGGCGTCTTCCATGAGCCTGAGGTTTTCATCGCGGGTCCCGAATAGGGGCTCCAGATTGGGCGTAATTTCCAGGGCTTTTTTCATCAACTGGACGGGGGGCCTTTCCTGACATCGAGGTTTGAAACGGGATGACGCTGCGCGAGAGAATATCGCGCCGAGATGCTGCGAGACATTGGAAGTGTGCTGGATGAACTGGGAATAAAGGTCATCGACCGGGGCTGCTGACCTGAGAGGTCGCTGCCGCATGAAGTCCGGATTATCTGGTTGTGCAAACCAAGGACGTCGATGCGCTCAGAGTAGCGAACCCTCGCGCGTGCGTCAACGCTGTTTCTGAAAATTGTTTTGAGCGGAGCCTTCCCGGCCACTGCGATATGCTCGGAATGGGCCGTTGAGAACACGCGTCCAAATGAAATAGATACATCGGGCACGGGCGTCTGAAGACGAGATTAGGAAAGCAAGACATGGCAGTCTACAAGAATTTGATTGCGGGTAAGTGGGTCCCCAGCCGCAGCGGAAAAACTTTCCAGAACGTTAATCCCGCTAACAGCGCGGACATCGTCGGCGACTTCCAAGAATCCGGCAAGGAAGACGTAGACGATGCGGTGGCGGCAGCGAAAAAAGCCTTCGCGACCTGGCGTCTTGTCCCTGCGCCGAAACGCGCGGAGATACTATATCGGACGGGCGAAATTCTGCTCCAGCGCAAGGAGCAATACGCGCAGGAGATGACCCGTGAAATGGGCAAAGTCATCAAGGAGACCCGCGGCGATGTGCAGGAAGCCATCGACACCGCGTTCTATATGGCTGGCGAAGGCCGCCGGCTATTTGGCCAGACCACGCCTTCAGAACTGGTAAGCAAATTCGCGATGTCCGTGCGCATGCCGGTCGGCGTCTGCGGCATGATCGCGCCGTGGAACTTCCCCATGGCAATCCCCTCATGGAAGCTTTTTCCAGCGCTGGTTTGCGGCAATACCTGCGTCATCAAACCTGCGGAGGACACGCCGCTCTCGACGATTAATCTCGTCCAAACTCTCATCGACGCGGGCCTGCCCGAGGGCGTCGTCAACATTGTCACCGGCTTTGGTCCCGAGGCCGGGGCACCCATCGTCGAGCATTCCGATGTCAACGCGATCTCCTTCACAGGGTCGAGTGAAGTGGGCCGCATCGTCGGGCAGACCGCGGTCGGGGCGTTCAAGCCATGCTCTCTTGAAATGGGCGGCAAGAATGCGATGATTGTTCTCGCAGATGCGAACCTTGACCTCGCCATTAACGGCGCGGTCTGGGGAGCGTTCGGGACCACCGGCCAGCGCTGCACCGCCACCAGCCGCATCATCTTGCACAAAGATATCGCCGAGGAATTTACCGCGAGGCTGGTCGCGCGCGTCGAAGCGCTGCGGGTCGGCGACGGGCTTGACGAGGCAATCGAGATGGGGCCCCAGATCAACACCCAGCAGATCGCGACCTCCGAGCGATACGTCCTCATCGCGGAGAAGGAGGGCGCGCGCCTTCGCACCGGAGGTAAGCGCCTGACTTCCGAAGCACACTCCAAAGGACATTTCTTTGCTCCCACTGTTTTCGACCAGGTGCGGCCAGAGATGCGCATCGCCCAGGAAGAAGTGTTCGGCCCCGTCGTCAGCGTCATCGCCTGTGTGGATTTCGAAGATGCCATCTCCATCGCCAACGGCATCAAGTACGGCCTGTCGACGGCGATCTACACACGCGATGTGAACCTTGCTTTCCGCGCCATCCGGGACCTTGAGGCAGGCATCACCTATGTCAATGCACCCACCATCGGCGCCGAAGTCCATCTGCCCTTCGGCGGAGTCAAGCACACCGGCAACGGCCACCGCGAGGGCGGCACCGGAGCGATCGACTTCTACTCGTCGTGGAAGTCGGTTTACGTGGACTATTCCGATAAACTGCAGCGCGCCCAGATCGACTAAGGTCCTGCGCTTCCGTAGAGGCCACTGTATTACTGCGTACATCGTCCGCCTCAAGAACTCTTGAACTAAATATTCAGGGAGCGCAGATAGGTTGCGCCCTTGAACGCGATGTCTTCCGGCGATACTTCCAGGTCTCCCCATAGAGCGCCGAGGGAGCCGGGTTCGCCCGGCGAGTAGCCGAAGCCCTCGATCATCAGGCAACCGTCGTATTCAATATCGTGCAAGGCTGCCAGGATGGCGGGAAAGTCCATGTGGCCTGAGCCTAGCAGGCCGCGGTCGTTTTCGCTGGCATGGAGATGTTTCAGGCGCGGGCCGAGGTCCCGTATCGCGTCGACGATGTTTTTCTCCTCGATGTTGGCATGAAAGGTATCAATGGTCACGCCGATACGCCGATGGTCCAGAGCCCCGCACAGCGCCTTCGCTTCAGCAGCGGTTGTCAGGAAGAAAGTCTCGGAGCGATTCACGGGTTCGATGGACAACGTTATATCGTTGGCTTCGAGAGTCTCTACGAGGGCATTGAAGGCCTCGAGTGCCCAGGTCCATTCGTCGTGATTGCGGCGACGGCCGGGCAGATAGCCGATGGGAGAATAGAGCGGGCCGCCCAGCAAATGAGCGCCTAGCTCTGCCGATGTTTCAACGCATTGCATGAGGTGGGCGAGTGACCTTTTCCTGACAGAAGGGTCGGCGCTTATCGGATTGATGCCGCCGGGAAGGATGGCGCAGACGGTGCATTCCACGTCATTAGCCTCGAAGGCGCGCCTGATCTCAGAGGCGGAGAGCTTCCCGGAATCGAAGCGTGGCTCGAACATGGGGATCTCGAACGCTGCGAGGCCCTGCTCATTGATTTTCGGCAATAGGGCGAGATGCGATTGATTGAAATCCTTGGTCCATGCGAATGCACTGACGCCGATTTTCAAAGTCTGGTTCCTTTTAGGAATTTCTTCCCTTTGGAACGATCATATCTTCGGTCGATGCCGGATGGCAGCCGAGAGACCAGGCACTCAGAGGTGCTTGATATTGGTTGACGGTCGTTGGATTTATTTTAGATTGAGGAAAAAACTGGTCGGGACGACTGGATTCGAACCAGCGACCTCACCCACCCCAAGGGTGCGCTCTACCAGGCTGAGCCACGTCCCGACTATGCGCGG
>DASWUZ010000069.1:0-4684 GCA_036401395.1 Acidisarcina sp. | reverse complement strand
GGGTCGAGGTAGCGGTCTGGTTGATGGATCGCGAGCGTGAGTTGAATAGTCGTGCCGCAGCCCAGCGTCGGGAGTTGGGCGGCGGCCGGTGCGTAGAGCGTGATGCCGATTCCGCCGGACATGGGGACTGTCGGCTGGCTGGCCTGGGGTATGGTGCCCGGGTCTCGTGGCTCAACTCGCGTATGTTTGTTGGCCCAGCCGCGTTTGACTTCGATTGACTCGGTGCCGATGCGGGTCACGTTGAGATCGATCTGCTGGCTGTATTCGTCCGTGACTTTACTGGAGAAGGCGCCGATGGACTCGACCAAGCGGGCGGGGCCGATGCGGGTGATCCGGCCTTGGATCAGGTGTTCAGAGCGGCCGGTGTAGGCGATGAGGGCGGTCTGCGGGTCGGGTGCTGGTTCAATTTCGGCGCAGATCATTCCGAGGATGAGCCAGGCCGTGGCGAGAGGGAGCAGGGCCGTTCTCAATGGACGACGCGTTGAGGCAGCGGCAAGCACGGCTGTCATGAGAAACAGCACGAGCAGGGAGAAGGGCGCGCGCCAGGCGAATTTGTCCGCGAGGATTCCGCTGGCGAAGCAGCAGGCGGTGAAGAGAGCTGGGGTAGCGCTGAAGTTTAGCCGGTCCGTCTTCAGGCGGTGGCGGCTGGGGGGTATTGTCTGTGGAAGGAGTGCTCGGGGGACGGGTGGTTGGTTCGGTTGTGGAGACCCACTCATCGCAAAGTGCGCGATGAATGGGGCACCCGCGTCAGGGCGTTCGCCAGGGCTGTCGTTATTTTTCGCGGACCTGAGCCAGCTCCAGAGCCGCCATTTGCCGGGCGTCAGTACCGGGAGCGGCGGGTCGGCGAGAGACGGCATGGGGCCATTTCTGCGCCCCTATCTCAACGATAGCCGGGAGACGCTTTCGATGTGGAAGGTCTGGGGAAAGAGATCGACGAGGGTGATGCTCTGCAGCCGATAGCCGGATTGTAGCAGCGCGCGAAGGTCGCGGGCGACAGTGGTGGGGTCACAAGAGACGTAGACAATTTCGCGGGGAGCGATGCGGGCCAGGAGACAGGTGACTTCAGGGCCGAGGCCGGCGCGGGGCGGGTCTACGACTACCAGATCGGGGATGAGAGATTTCTTGATCAGGGACTGGGTTTGAAGGCGAAGGAAGTCGAGAGTAGTTGACTCGACGATTTTGTGGGTTGTGCCGTGGAGGTTGTGGCGGAGGTCGGCGCAGGCTGTGGGGGCGGACTCGACGGCGCGGACCTGGCGGAAGGTGCGGGTCAGGGCGCGGGAGAAGAGGCCGACTCCGGCGTAGAGGTCCCATACGATCTCGCCGCTTCGCCCGGCGGTGATGAGGTTGACGAGCGGGTCGACGAGGTGGCGGTTGGTTTGGAAGAAGGAGCTTAGCGAGACTTTGTAGTTGAAGGTGGCGGCGGGGTAAGTGAGGTGCTGTTCGCCCCACGTTGCGGTGATGTTGCGGGTGCGGGACTTGTTTGATCTGTTTGGTGCCGGGGTGTCGGTGGTGGTGAAAATTGCTGCGCCTTTTAGTTCCGGCAGATGAGGCTGGAGGGCGGCGCAAAGTTGGTTGAGTTGTTTCGATAGCGCGACGGCGGAGAGCGGGCTGAGGTTTGAAGTGGTGAGCGAAATGAGGACGGAGTCCTGTTGCGGGTTGGTGAAGAGTTCGACCTCGTTGCAGAGTTGGTCGAGGTGGTGGCTTGCGGCTAACTGCTGAATGCATTGCAGAGCGCGGATCAGGATTGGCGCGGCGATGGGACAGTCGTTTACGGGGAGCAGCGCATGTGAGGCCCGTTCGCGATAGCAGAGGGTTGGTGGGCTGGTTGGGGATGCGGGGCGGACGTGAAGGCGGATGCGGTTGCGGTAGTTCCACGATTGATTTGGGTGCGCTGCCGAGAGGATGCCGATTCCAGGCGCGGTGGATTTGTGGAACACGCCAGCGCGCTCAAGGGTTTCGCGGAGAATGGCGGTCTTCATTTCGAGTTGTTGAGGGTAGGTGGCGTGCTGGTAGTGGCAGCCTCCGCACTGGCCGTAGTAGGGGCAGGGTGGTTGCGTGCGCGTGGTTGCGGCTTCGAGAATGGCTTTGATCTCGGCGTCGGCGAAGGTTTTGTGGTCTTCGGTGATGCAGGCTTCGACTAGCTCGCCGGGGAGGGTCATGGGGACGAAGACGGTCTTCCCGGCTTGGGCGCTTGGGTCTTGGGTCGCGGTATCAGCCGGCGCGGTATCGGCGGCGGCTATGCGGGCGAGGCCCGCTCCTCCGTAGATGGATTTTTCGATTCGCAGTTTCATGCGCACAACTTCATGCGGGTCCTTTTTCCCGTGGAGTTGTGCATGATTTCGTGAATCCCGTCCGTCACGATTGGCTCATGTAGAAGAGGCTGAGGCGCGGGAGGGCGAACTTTTCGAGCAGGCGTTTGTGGAGGAATTGCTGCTCGACCTGGCGGATTTGAACGGTTTGCATTCGCCCGCGGTAAGGCGCCAGTTCGCGGGCAGCTTGCTCGCGCATGGCGAGAAGGTCTGCTTCGGTGGCGGTGGCGGTCAGGGTGGCGAAGAGTTTATCTTCCAGTGTGGTGAGGTTGCGTTCGAGGTCTTCGAGGTTTGGTGCAGCGGCCTGGGATGGGGATTGGGTCGATATAAGTTGGGTGGCTAGTTCGTCAAGTCGGAGTGCCGTCACGGTGGCTGTTTCGGCAGCCAGGCCGGTGAGGTTTGCGGCGCGTAGTTGATGGGCGCAGGTGGTGAGGTGGTCGGCAATGCGGTCTGGTTCGAAGCCCGGGGCTACCTCGTGCTGAGTTGCCGTCGAGTTGGATCCCACGGCCGCTTCTTTGATTTGCTCGACTGCGGCCATCACTTCCTGGGAGCACCAGGCGAGTCCATTGATGCGGCGGACGCGGGATTTAGCCTTGCGGGCATCGTACTTGTCGAACGCATTGTCGATGCCGCGGAGTGCGGCTTGGATGGGGATACCTGCTTCGCGCCACGTCTCGATCAGCGCCCAGTCGAGGGTCGAGAGCATGAGGATCGAGCCCCGGCGGCGTTGGAAGTGGTCTTCGATCTCGGTGAAGTAGTTGAAGTAGTTTTTCACTTGTTTGAATTGTTCAGCTCGACCGGGGAGGGATTGTCGATCCCACTCATCGCGATGGCGCTGCGATGAATGGGGCACCCGCGTTTTCCTTGATCCAAGAAATTATGATTGATACTGTTACGGTTGCTTATTGGTTCGAATATGTAACTCGACTTGTTGCTTATTGCGGTGATGGCTTCGGGTTTCGCGCTGGTTTTTGATTCTGATTGCGGTCGTGGATAAGCCGGAGGCCGTCCAGTGTCAGCATGTGGTCGATTTCGGTGATGTATTTCGAGTCGGCCACGATTAGTTTTGCGAGTCCGCCGGTGGCGATGATTTTCGGCGACGCTCCGGGACGGGCGGCGAGTTCGGCGATGATGCGTTCGAGAATGCCGTCGACGAGGCCGATGTAGCCGTAGTAAATACCGCTCTGCAGATTGACGCGGGTGTTTGTCCCGATGACCTTGTCCGGCTTGCGAATGTCGACGCGGGCGAGGCGGGCGGCGCGGGAGAAGAGCGCGTCGGCGGAGATGCCTAGGCCCGGAGAGATGACGCCGCCGGCGTATTCGCCTTTTTCGGTGATGACATCGAAGGTGGTCGCGGTGCCGAAGTCGACCACGATACATGGTCCGCCGTATCGGGCGAAGGCCGCAACGCCGTTGGCCACGCGGTCGGCGCCGAGTTCAACGGGGTTGTCGATGAGCAGCGGCATGCCTGTCTTGATGCCGGGCTCGACGAAGAGCGGCTTGATTTTGAAGTAGCGCTCGGAGACACGCCGGAAGGTCGTGTCGAGGGTCGGGACGACGGAGGAGATGATGACGCTTTTGACCTCGGCGGCTCTGTAGCCTTGCATGGCGAAGAGGTTGAGGATATTCATGCCGCATTCGTCGGCGGTCTGGATGCGGTGGGTGGTGATGCGCCAGTGCGCGATCAGGTAGGTGCCGGGGGCCTTCTCGAGCTTGTAAAGGCCGAGGACCGTGTTAGTGTTGCCGACGTCGATGGCTAGCAGCATTCGTCCATTTTAATTGGTAGCGGGCGGGGGCTATTTGGTGGGTGCTTCGCGAACGCCCCCGGAGTGGACGGTGCGGAAGCCGCCGGCCGTGTCGACGAGCAGAAAACCGCGTTCGTCGAGACCTGCTGTGATACCGGTGAAGCTGGCTTCGGCGAGGTGTTCGTTGACGACGACTTGCTTGCCGCGTATCCAGGTTGAGGCTGCTTCGAGGCGGCGCAGGATGGCTTGTTTGGCTTGCGGCTGGGTGTCGGGATTGGCTAGTGCGGATGTCTCCTCATCGAGGTATTTAAGCAGGGAAACGAGCAGTAGCTGACGAGGCCAGTGCTGGCCGGACTCGATGCGGAGCGAGGTGGCTAGTGCGCTTAGTTCGTCGGGAAAGTGGGTCTGGTGTACGTTGATGCCGATGCCGATTACGAGGTGACGGACTTGCGTTTGTTCGGCGTGGAGCTCGGTCAGGACTCCGGAGAATTTGCGGGCTGGATGGCCCAGTAGGAGGTCGTTGGGCCAACGGAGGTCAGCGTTGAGGGTCGTGATCTGGCGGATGGCGTCCCGAACGGCGAGCCCTGCGGCCAGCGAGAACCAGAGTCCGTCGGCGGCGGTGACTTTGGG
>DASWUZ010000068.1:0-17973 GCA_036401395.1 Acidisarcina sp. | reverse complement strand
ATCGAGCACAGATTGATAATCGGCCGCCGCGACAGCCGTGGTCGTGCCGAGTCGATTGGCCAGGGTATCGATTGCCTTCGTTGAAGGCGGCGCAAAGAGCCGTGTGGGGCTGGAAGCGCGTGCAATCCCTGGGAAGACGCGTAGATATTGGTCGTAAGCCATGAACCAGAACATCTTTCCCGGCAGAATAGGGCCGCCTATGCCAAGGCCCCACTGCTTGCGCACATCGGTCGGCCGATAGGTGCGGCTGGTGAATGTCCCATTGGTTTGCCGCTGGGTGAGGGTGGTGAATGGATTGGTTGCGCCGAGGATATTGTCGCGGTCAAAGGCGAAGAGTTCCCCATGGAAACGATTTCCGCCCGACCGGGTCACGGTGTTCACGACTCCTCCAGCAGCGCGGCCGTATTCGGCGGAGTAGTTGGAGGTGTTTACCTGGAACTCCTGCACGGAGACCTGGGTCGTTGAATAGCCAATGCGGGTGCGTCCACGCTCCTCGGAGAAGAAGGCCTGGTTGTTGTCGGCGCCGTCGACCGTATTGTTGTTGAGCAGCACGCTGATGCCGCGAAAGCTCAGGAGCCCGTAGCCGTTCTGGTCTGGCGTAACGCCCTCGGTGAGCAAAGCGAAGTTGGACCAGCGGCGGCCGTTGCTGGGCAGGTTTTCAAGCGAGATAACGTCGACGTTGGTTGAGATCGCGGCCGATGTTGTGTCGAGGCCGGGGGTGTCGCTCGCTTTGACAACTACCGTCTGCTGCGGGCCGCCTACCGTGAGTTGCGCGGTCACTTCGGTCAGGCGTCCGACCTCGACTAGCAGGGTGTCCGCGCGCCACGCGGCGAATCCGCCGGCATTGGCCTCGACCGAATACAAGCCCGGTTCGAGTCCCGCAAAATGGAAGGCGCCGCTGTCGTCTGTCGTGCCTACGCGTTCTATGCCGGTTGACTGAGCGCGCAATTTCACCTGTGCGCCGGGAATGACTCGCCGCTGGAGGTCGACGACGGACCCCGAGGCCGCCCCGGTGGTCGTCGACTGCGAAAATGCTTTCTTTGGAAGGCTGAGGCTCAGAAGGCTTGCGGCAAGAACCAGCCCAAGCGACGATAAAGCTCTTATCAAGACCTGTGTACGAATCCGGTGTCCAGGTCCATAGCGGACGGGTAAGCCGCCACCGCTGCCGATGATTCGTTCCATCGAGCCCATCCTCGATTCCAACGCTCACCCTGAGAGGTGATGAGCGAAGTTCCAGGTCCGGAGTGACACATGCTCCAACGAGGAAGCGCGGCAATCGGACACCAATCGTTGTGTGGTTACTTCGCTCGGCGAGGATGGGAGCCGGGAAGGATTACTCCAAAGCGATCGCGCTTCGGCAGATTTTCAGACTAAAAACCAGCGCTTGCGGGGGAGTGCGAGCAGCATACGCCTTTGGATACACTAATGGATAGCAATGTTTATCGACGAAGCACGAATCAGGATCAAGGCCGGGGACGGCGGCAACGGTTGCGTGGCCTTCCGGCGCGAGAAATTTGTACCCCGTGGCGGCCCTTCGGGTGGCGATGGCGGTCGCGGCGGTGACGTATTCATGGAGTCGAGCGAGCGCCACAACACGCTGGTGCATTTCCGCTTCAATCCTGAACATAAGGCCGAACGCGGACGTCATGGCGAAGGGTCAAACTGCACTGGGAGCGAGGGGGAAGACATCGTCCTCAGAGTCCCGGTTGGAACCGCACTCTACGACGATGAGACCGGCGAGCTGGTTCACGACTTCCAGCACGCCGACGAACGCATCGTCATCGCCAAGGGCGGTCGCGGCGGTCGCGGCAATCAGCACTTTGCAACCCCGACCCATCAGGCCCCTCGCGAACACGAGCCGGGCCGTCTCGGCGAAGAGCGTAATTACAGACTCGAACTGAAGCTGCTCGCAGACGTTGGCCTCGTGGGCTTTCCTAACGTGGGCAAGTCGACGCTGATCTCCGTGCTTTCCGCGGCGCGGCCCAAGATTGCCGACTATCCCTTTACGACCTTGGAGCCGAATCTTGGGGTGGTCTCGGTCGGAGAGCCGCCGCACGAGGAGAGCTACGTCGTGGCGGACATGCCGGGTCTCATAGAGGGCGCTCATCTCGGGGCTGGACTCGGTCTGCAGTTCCTGCGCCACATCGAGCGCACGCGCATTCTCGTCCATCTCGTGGATGTATCCGACGGGGGCGGCCGGCCCGACCCGGTCGAAGACTTCAAAGTGATCCAGGCTGAATTGAAGAGCTTTGGGCACGCCCTCGCGGAGAAGCCAATGCTGATCGCCGCGTCCAAGGCAGACGTGGCCAATCCGGCCAAGCTGAAAAAGCTCCAAGCCATGGCGAAGCGTAAGAAGCTGCCCCTCTACGCCATTTCAGCCGTCACCGGCCTCGGAATAGATGCCCTGAAGTACGCGATTGCCGAGCGCGTCCACCACCTGCGTGAATCGGAACGTGCAGCCGTAAAGGCGGAAGAAGAAGTAACGCCCTGGGCCTGAATGCATTTTTGCAGCCCTGACCCAGCCCTTCACTTGAGCGCAAGACAAAGATGAGCAATACAAGATTGCTGCGTATGACGCTCGCGCTCTTGTTCGCCTTACCTCTCACATCGGTGCTCGCCCTAGCGCCGCCGCAAACGCCGCTCCCTGACCTCCAATCCGTAGGCGCTCTTGGCGAAGATCTCTTTCTTCAATCGGGTTCCACCGGAATGGTCCTCGTCGTTGTTCGCGGCAACCTGGTGTTCTTTCGCGGGTATGGCGAGACTGCGCCGAACTCCCATCAACTCCCCACCGAAGACTCCCTGTTGCGGCTCTGTTCGCTCACCAAGATCTTTACCACCGATGTGCTGACCAAGCTCGCCGCCAACAAGACTGTGCGCCTCGACGATCCGCTGCAGATTTTCGCTGCACCGAAGGGCATCGTGCCCAGCCGCGACCGGCCCATCACCCTCGTGGAACTCGCGACCCACACCTCCGGCCTCCCTCGCGAACTCGGCAATGCACCTCGCGGCACCCCGCACTTCACCTACCCCGACTACCGCACACGCTGGCGGTGGCTGGCAAAACAGCGCCTCCGCACTCCTCCGGGCACCGCTGCCCTCTACTCAAATATTGGCTACGATTTCCTCAGCGACGCGCTAGCGTCCGCCGCGCACAAGCAATACGCCGCGCTTCTCGCGCAACGCACGCTCAACCCTCTTCACATGCAGCAGACAACATTTTTTCCCAGCGCGGAACAATGCAGCCGTCTCCTCGTAAGCGCCCACGACCAAGGCCCCTGCACGGTCACAGAAGCCACAGCGGGCAGCTCCGGCCTCTACTCCACCGCGACCGATATGGCGACCTGGCTACAGTACCTGCTCGGGACCGGCGGCCCCGCGATCCCCGCACAGGATGGCCAAGCCCAGGCGGTGTACATTCTTCCAGCAGATCTCGTCAGCGAAAAGGGACTAGACCATGCCGGCGAGCCAACCGGCGTAGGCCTCGGCTGGATTCACCTGCTGCCCCTCGACTCCCCCTCGCACATCGTCGAAAAGACGGGCGGCGGCGCCGGCTTCGAAACCTATATCGCAATCAGCCACTCCGCCCGGGCTGCCATATTCCTCGCCGCAACCGATGGTGCCGCCGACTCCCACTTAAACCTGTTCAATGCAGCCAACAAAATCCTTCTTGCTGTGGCCGGGTTGCCTCCGCTTCCTTCGCCACCACCCAAACCAGCCAGGACGTCCAGGCACCACCTTCGACCCCGCCATCGGCGATCCGCCAAGATTCGATCTAGGCACACTCGCCTTGGCCCTTGAGCGGCTTGGCTGCTACTTTACACAATTCTTGCGGTCACTGGCCTGGCTTTTGATGCTTTGAAAGGCGCTTTGCGGAGCGTGTCCGCGAGCTGCGTGAGGCCGGCTTGACGGCCGCAAAAGCAGAGGAAGAAGTCACGCCCTGGGGCTTGACCGCGCTGACGCCCTGTGGACTACATGAATCTAACCGCTTCGGGCCTTGGGAGCGCACACGCCGCTGTCGAACTTTCCACCACGCGATTTCGTCCCTGAGTTTTGGCGCGATACAGCGCCAGATCTGCTGCTGCCACCATCACGTCAGGCAAGTCTCCAGTTTCCGGTATCCGGGTGTCGATGCCGATGCTTACGGTCGCAAAAGCGCCGATCGGAGAATCTTCGTTGCGAATATGCAGACGCTCCACGGCCACGCGCAACGTCTCAGCGATTTTGAATGCACCTTTGGCGTCCGCACCCGGCAAGAGCACCGCAAATTCTTCTCCGCCATACCGCGCGACAGTGTCTTCGACGCGCAGCGCTGTGACCTTAAGACCCTGCGCAATGCTCCTAAGGGCGTCGTCTCCGAGCAGGTGACCATACCGATCGTTCAGTTTTTTGAAGTGGTCAACGTCGATCATAAGCAGCGAGATTGAAGTCCTGGCCCGGGCGGCGCGCTTCAGTTCCACGGCGACGATTTCATCGAAGTAGCGTCGATTATGAATGCCGGTAAGCCCGTCGTGCACGGCCAGTACATTCAGTTTGCTGTTGGCCTCTCTTAACGCTTGTTCACTCTCAATCAGGGCCGCTTGTGCACTGGTAAGCTGCTCGTGGCGCGATTGCAGCGCCCGGAAGTTCCTGCGATCGTAAAAGGCCGCCACCATCGTCGCGGCCAGCATCAGTGTGCTGGTAAGCACCACTGCGGCGATACCGAGCGTGGACATCTTTATGTTGCCCGCAGCGGAATAAGCCATGTCGCCAGACAGGAAGGTCACTGCGGCCATCGCGGTGTAGTGCATCGCGGCAATGCCGGAGCCCATAAGTACGGCCCCACCCGTTCGCCGCCAGTTAGCGGCGCCATAATCCAGTCGCGCGGCGAAGGCGATCCAAAGCGACATGCATGAAAAGGCGACCGCCACGATCACCGACACGCCCACCATCGGGAGGTTGTAATGATGCATCGCGGTCGACCGCATGGCGGCCATTCCGGTGTAATGCATGCCCCCGATTGCCGCGCCCATGAAGACGCCACCCAGCCCAATTCGAAGCGGGCCCATGCGTTCGCGGCTGACCAGGGCCAGTGTGCCGGCAGAGGCGAGGACCGCCAGCAGCAATGAGAGGATTACGGTGAAGACGTGGTAAGTGACCTCTACCGGCAAGCGGACGGCCAGCATGCCTACGTAGTGCATCGACCAGATGCCGAGGCCCATCGAGACTGCACCAGCGGAAAGCCACAGGGCCGAACGCGTCTTTTTAGTCGCTGCTACCCGCTCGGCAAAGCTGAATGCCCCATAGGACGCAACGATAGACGTGATAACGGAGATCGCGACAAGCCAATAGTTATAAGAGACTTCTATCGCTTTCATCTGGTTGATTGCTCCCGCCGGCAAGCGATATAGGCACGCGCTTTCGTCGCCCCCTGCCCACGAGGAGGCGCGAAGATGACCGTTCCTATCTACCTAATCGACGGGTGGCATAGAGACTTTACGCAGGAGACCGTACCGTAAGCACATCCGGGAGTTCAAGGCATGCCTGACCCTGGACGCAGCAGTGCGCCTTAGACGGCCACGTGTGCTGCTCCATTTTCTATCTATATCCACTCGCCCTGCCGCATCAGGGGCTCAGCGGTCCCGGCAGCGTCGATGCCATCCACGTCCATCTTGCCGGACCCGATCATCCAGTCGACGTGGATCAGGCTCTCATTGGCCCCGACTGCCGCGAGCTGCTTAGGGTCCATGGTTTCACCATCGCGAATGCAGGAAGTGTACGCCTGCCCGAGGGCGATGTGGCTGGCAGCGTTTTCATCGAAGAGGGTATTCCAAAAGAGCATGCCGCTGGCGGCGATGGGCGAGGAGTGGGGGACGAGGGCCACTTCGCCCAGACGCCGAGCGCCGTCGTCAGTATCGATCATGCGTCGCAGGGTTTCTTCCCCCTCGGAGGCTGACGCCTCGACGATGCGTCCGGCCTTGAAGCGGACCTTAATGTCCTTGATCAACATGCCTTGGTACGAGAGCGGCTTGGTGCTGGTTACGGTGCCGTCGACGTGATCTTTATGCGGAGTGGTGAAGACCTCCTCCGTGGGCATGTTGGGGAAGCAATAAATCCCGTTCCCGGCAGTCGTGCCGCCGCCGAGCCAGAGGTGATCATCGGCGAGGCCGACGCGTAAATCCGTGCCCGGCCCTCGAAAATTCAGGGCCTCGAAGCGCTTCGCGTTGAGCAAGCCGACCTGCCGCTGCAGATGTGCGCTGTGAGCGCGCCAGGCCGCTACCGGGTCGGGCTCGTCGACGCGGGTCGCAGCGAAGATCGCGTCCCACAGCTTCGCCATGGCGGTGTCATTGGGCTCGCCTGGAAAGACGAGAGCAGCCCACGCCGGGGTCACCGCCGGCAGGATGGTCCAGTTGATGTGGTGTTTGGTAATCAGCTCCATCGCGGGCCGGCCCGCCTTGGACGCAGCCGCGTTGGCTCGCGAAACTTTGGCCGGGTCCTGGCCAGAAAGCAGCGCCGGGTTTGCGCCGGTGATCCCCAGCCGCGCCGCGCCCGAGCGGTACGCCGCCGCGATGCCATCCTGGAGCCACTGTGCGGCGTGGTCGAAGCTGTCATCCGCGCCGTAGCGGAACCTGGCAAGCGCGCTTTCGTCGTCGACGTAGAAGGTCGTCACCAGTGCCGCGCCGGCCTTGTAGGCCTCGACGGTGATGCGGCGCGCAAGGTCGAGCGCGTCCAAGGGGGCGGTCATGACCAGTTCTTGGCCGGGCGCGAGGCCCAGGCCCACGTGGACGGCCACCATCGCCAGACGGTCCATCTTCTCTTCGAATGAAAGAGTTTTTGCAGCAGTTGTGTCGGTAAAGTCGGCAGCCGATGCGACGGCTGTTGCTTCTGTAGTCATGGCTAGATTCCTGAAAATGGCGTAGTTCGACAATACAAGATTTAATGGTCGTGCAGCTTGAACCTCGCCGGATCTTGTGCGTTCGTTTCGCAGGGCAGGCAAGAGTAAGCCCTTGATTCCGTAACGCTAAAAGATTTATGAACTAAGTCGGCTATCTGCGGCCATTACGATCAAGACTGCGGAAGCGCTTGCAACATCTTCGGAGGCAGCATGGCAGGGAACTCGCCCAGGGGTCTAAAGTTTTTCATTGCGCTTGTTTGCGTGTGCCTTTCAGCCGCAGCTCCGTGTCGCGCGGCAAGCAGCAATGTCGAGAAGCAGCCCGACGGCATCATCCTGCACCTGCCTGGCGGACTGCTGCGCGTTCAGGTACTGAGCGACACTGTCGTTCACGTTGCCTTCGCCAAAAACGCAGGCTTCTTTTCCCGGGCGTCGATCGATGTCATCCCCCATGCTCCGACTGCGAGTCAATGGAGCACCTCCAACACCACCCAACATGTAACCGTGAGAACGCCTAAGCTAACGGTGCGTATAGATCGTGTAACTGGCGCTGTTACGTATTCGGACGCGAGCGGCAATCCGATCCTCGCCGAGGCAGAGGGCAGCCGCAAGCTGGAGCCTGCGGAAGTCCAGGGCGAGCACACGTTCCACGTTCAACAGCAGTGGAAGCCGGACTCCGACGAGTCTCTCTACGGCCTCGGCCAGATGCAGCTGGGCATCGTCGACATTAAGGGCTACGACATCGAGCTGTGGCAGCACAACACCAACGTTGTCATCCCGTTCCTGGTTTCGAGCAAGGGCTACGGCATCCTCTGGGACAACACTTCCTATAGCCGGTTCGGAGACTTGCGCCCGTTTACGCCGATCCCGGCTGAACATCTCTTTGACGCCGACGGCAAGGCGGGTGGGCTGAGCATGCATCCGGTCGACGGCTCTTCTCCGGCGAGGCAGACCGCCGAGCTTGGCGTCAGCTTTACACCCGGCCGTCGCGTTCCCGGCCAGCCCCGCCGTCAGCCCGCGAAGGCGACGGACTGGGAAGGGTCGCTCGAAGCGCCCATCACGGGCGACTACCAGATTCAGACGTATTCCAACGGGGGCATCAAGGTCTGGTTCGACGGCAAGCTCGTTATCGACCACTGGCGTCAGCAGTGGCTTACCTCGAACGACCACGTCAAGCTACACCTTGAGGCTGGGCATCACTACCCCATAAGGATTGAGAGCGACCCGGAGCAGCAGAACACGCTGCAAGTGTTGTGGAAGACTCCGTTGCCGGAGGCGCCGACTAACGCGCCGACGAGCCTGTGGTCCGAGGTCGGCGACGGCGTCGACTACTACTTCGTCTACGGCCCGAGCATCGACGACGTGATCGGCGGCTATCGCTTCCTTACGGGGAAGGCGACGATGATACCGAACTGGGCGTTCGGTCTGTGGCAGTCGCGGCAACGTTATGAGACGGCACAGCAGAGTCTCGATGTGGTCGATGAGTTTCGCAAGCGCAACATCCCTTTCGATAACATCGTGCAGGATTGGCAGTACTGGAAGCCCGATGCGTGGGGTTCGCAGGCCTTCGATCCGGCGCGCTTTCCCGATCCCGAGGGATGGATCAAGGCGATCCACGAACGCCACGCCCATCTGATGATTTCGGTCTGGGGCAAGTTCAATCCCAACACGGACAACGCCAAGGATATGCAGGCGAAGGGCTTCCTGTATCAGCCAGCTCTCAAGGAAAACGAGAAAGACTGGATCGGCTTTCCTTATACCTTTTATGACGCGTTTAATCCGGCTGCGCGGAAGCTTTTTTGGTCGCAGGTGAATACCGGCATCTTCAGCAAAGGCGCGGACGCGTGGTGGATGGACGCGACGGAGCCGGACATGACCGACTCCCCACCGACCCTTGAGCGCAATCAGTCGCACATGAACCCAACTGCAATGGGGAGCGGCGCGCGCATGCTCAATGGATATGCCTTGATGAATAGCATGGGCGTCTATACCGGCCAGCGCGAGGCCGCGCCGAACCAGCGCGTCTTCATTCTCACGCGATCGAGCTTTGCAGGCAATCAGCGCTATTCGGCCGCGACGTGGTCGGGGGACATCACGTCCACATGGACGGCGATGGCTAAGCAAATCCCCGCGGGGCTGGGGATGAGCATCTCCGGCGTGCCTTACTGGACGATGGACATTGGCGGCTACACCATGCAGCAGAAGTTTGCTGCGAAGCCGCAGAAGCCGGAAGATCAGGACGAATGGCGCGAACTCAATGCACGCTGGTTTGAGTTTGGGACGTTTTGCCCACTGCTGCGCGTGCATGGAGAGATCCAGCCGCGCGAGATGTGGGCGTTTGGCGACGTGGGAACGCCAGCTTATGATGCGGAGCTAAAATCTGATCGACTGCGCTACGCGATGATGCCGTATATCTATTCGCTGGCTGGCGCGGTCACGCAGCGAGACTCAACCATCATGCGTCCGCTGGTGATGGATTTCCCCGCTGATAAACAAGCCCGCGGTATTCCTGATGAATATATGTTTGGGCCTGCGTTCCTCGTCGCTCCCGTAACGAGATATAAGGACCGTAGTCGCGATGTTTATCTGCCGCAAGCCGCTTCCCCAGGTACGACGAATTGGTACGACTTTTGGACGGGCAAGGCCGTATCAGCTGGACTGCAAACCGCGGCCCCCGCGCCCTACGACCAGATGCCTGTCTTTGTTCGTGCGGGATCGATCATTCCGTTCGTAGCGCCGGCGCAATACGTCGCCGAAAAGCCCAACGACCCTATCACCCTTTATGTTTACACCGGCGCGAACGGCGACTTCACGCTGTACGAAGACCAAGGCACAACCTTCGACTATGAACACGGCGCGTTCTCAGAAATTCCCATGCACTGGGACGAATCGAAGCAATCGTTTACTGTCGGCGCTCGTCGCGGAACCTTCCCCGGTATGCTCCGAGAGCGCTCTTTTAAAGTAATTGTTGTAGATAAAGGGAGACCCGCAGTTTTCTTGGATGCGCCCAATTCATTGCTTCCCATAAAATACAGCGGCTCACCTGTTACCATTGCGCCTCTGGAAACCCAAGCGGCGGGAGCGAACTAGAAGGTCGCGCGCTTAAGAATATAATCCAAACCGCCGACCCGGAACCAGCGATACCCGTAGGGCTCTAGCAGCACGCAGTGCTTGCCATTCTTTACGGGTTCGCTGTGATCGTCGGAGAGCAAATTGACTAGCAGGCTGTCAGTCTGTGAGGCTCCTTTTCGCCGCGGCCCGAGCGGGTGGAACACCACCTCCCGGGGCTCCGGGCTGAGGTTGTGCACGATCACTACGGAATTGTTCCGCCAGTCATAGCGGATCGCCAGCAATTCAGGCGTATCCGTCCGCAGAATCGTGAAGTCGCCCCATCCGATCTCGGGCACTTCCTTGCGCATGCGAATGATCCGCTCCATCCAGTTCAACATCGAGTCAGGTTTGCGCCGCTGCTCGGCCACGTTCACATGCTCAAACCCATAAGCGCCACCGCTGATCACGGGTGAGAGTGGTTTTGCATTTTTTGTAAACCCCCCATTTGGCTCGGTAGACCACTGCATCGGGGTGCGCGCACAATTGCGCTCCGGCAGGCTGAGGTCGTCGCCCATCGCGATCTCGTCGCCATAGCGAATCACCGGCGTGCCCGGCAACGTCATCATGAGGCTGTAAGCCAGTTCCAGATGTCGCCGATCTCCGTTTAACATTGGTGCGAGCCGGCGGCGGATACCGCGTTTGTAAAGCTGCATATCAGGCTTTGGCCCGAAGGCGTCAAACACCCGCTGCCGTTGCGCTTTGCTCAGCCGGCCAAGGTCGAGCTCGTCATGGTTGCGCAGGAACATTCCCCATTGCGCGGTCGCGGGACGCGGCTTGGTCTCGGTCAGCGCCTTGACCAGCGGACGCGAGTCGCCTGTTGCCAGCCCGTAGAACAAGTGCTGGTTGACCTCGAAGTTGAACATCATCTGGATGCGTTCGCCCACCGCACCGAAGTACTGCATGTCGGTCTTCGGTAGCACATTCGCCTCGCCCAGCACGATCGCGTCGCCCTCGCGCCAGGATAAAAATTCGCGGAACGATCGGAGCATTTCGTACTGCTCCGTCGGTTGTTTCACGTCCGCGCCCTTTTTCGAGATTACGAATGGCACCGCGTCCATGCGGAAGCCTGAGACCCCTAGCTGAAGCCAAAAGCCCATGATCTTCAGGATCTCTGCCTGGACTTCAGGGTTTGATGTATTCAGGTCGGGTTGAAAGTCGTAGAAGCGGTGGAAGTAGTATGCCTTGGCGGCTTCGTCATATTTCCAGGTCGATGTTTGCACGCCGGGAAAGACGATGCCGTCGGCTGCATTGGCCGGCTTTTTCTTCGCCCAGACATACCAGTCGCGAAACTTCGATTCGGGATTGCTGCGCGCGTCCTTGAACCAGGGATGCTGGTCGGAGGTGTGATTCACGACCAGGTCGATCATCAGCTTGAGTCCGCGCTGGCGGCAGGCGTTGCTGAACTCGACGAAATCTCCCAGCGTCCCGTAGCGTGGGTCGACGCCGTAGTAGTCCGCTACATCGTAGCCGTCATCGCGCTGCGGCGACGGCTGAAATGGCATCAGCCACAGGGCCGTAATTCCAAGTCCCTGAAGGTAGTCGAGCCGGTTCATGAGCCCGCGGAAGTCGCCGATGCCGTCCCCGTTGGCATCCATATAGGTGCCTACGGAGAGGCAATAGATCACTGCGTTCTTGTACCAGAGGTCTTCGATCATGGTTCCTCAGCTATAACCAAATGGAGAGCGACGGTTGGATGGCTGCCTTCTTTCTACCGATGCCTGCTAGCCGTTTGGAATGAAATGCACTGGTGAAACTAAGAATTAGAGGCCGGAAAAGCGCATGAAGGAATTGCTATGGTGGCAGCGAGGAATCATTTATCAGATCTACCCGCGCTCTTTTCAAGATAGCAACCGCGACGGCATCGGCGACCTGCCAGGAATTATGCGGCGTCTGCCGCATCTGGTCGACCTCGGTGTAGATGCGGTTTGGATTTCGCCCATATATCCCTCGCCGATGGCCGACTTCGGCTACGACATCGCGAACTACTGCGACATCGATCCGATCTTCGGAACTCTTTCGGACTTTGACAACCTCACCGCACAACTCCACGCGGCCGGCCTGAAGCTAATCCTCGACTTCGTCCCCAACCATACCTCGAACCAGCACCCCTGGTTCCTGGAGAGCCGCTTTTCCCTCACCAATGCGCGGCGCGACTGGTACATCTGGCGCGACCCGTCACCGGACGGCGGCCCGCCAAATAATTGGACGAGCCAGTTCGGCGGCTCGGCCTGGGAACTAGACCCGACCACCGGCCAATACTACCTTCACTCCTTCCTCAAGGAGCAGCCGGACTTGAACTGGCGCAATCACGAAGTCTGCAAAGCCATGTTCGATGTACTGCGCTTTTGGCTTGATCGCGGGGTGGATGGATTCCGAGTCGATGTGATGTGGCTGCTCATCAAGGACGACCAGTTCAGAGATAACCCGCCAAACCCGGGCTACCAACCAGGCGCGCCGGATAACCAGAAGTTACTCTCCGTCTATAACTCAAACCGTCCGGAGACCCTTGAGATAGTCAAAGAAATGCGCGCCCTGCTGGACACTTATCCAGAGCGGGTATTGATAGGCGAGATATATCTTCCTACGCCGCAGCTAGTGACTTACTACGGGCCGAACCTTGAAGGCGCGCAGCTCCCATTTAATTTCCAGCTACTCCAGACCGCATGGGCGGCTCAGCCTCTTTTCGAAATGATTCGCGATTACATCTCTGCCATTCCATCCGGAGCATGGCCTAACTGGGTGCTCGGCAATCATGATCAGAAGCGCATTGCGACCAGGATTGGAGCTGCGCAGGCCCGGGTCGCCGCCATGCTGCTGCTCACCCTGTGGGGTACGCCCACCATCTATTACGGCGAAGAAATAGGCATGACCGACGTTCCCATCTCGCCTGAAGAAGTGCGGGACCCCGCCGAAAAAAATCAACCCGGCCTTGGTCAGGGTCGCGATCCTGAGCGTACTCCGCTGCCGTGGGACGACTCGCCGTCAGGCGGCTTCACCCAAGGCAAGCCGTGGTTGAAGCTGGGTCCCGACTACGCCACAATCAATGTAGCCTCACAGACCGTGCAGTCTGACTCCATCTTGAATTTGTATCGTCAGCTGATAACTCTGCGTCGCAAAAGCGCCGCCTTAGAGGAGGGGACGGTGGAAGCCCTTCGATTCGAAGGCGACGTTCTCCTGTATGAGCGCAGCTCCGGCGACGAACATCTTGCCATATTCCTGAACACTCGCCACGACACCCAACGGATTGCCGCCAAGACCGGCAAAGTCATCCTGTCAACCTATCTCGATCGCCATGACGAATCCTTAGACACATTGCATCTGCGCCCAGCAGAGGGAGTCATAATCCAACTCCCCTGATCCTCGGCTGGGAAAGCAACGGCATCCTGCCACACTTCGACGGTGCCACAAACCGCGTTTGCCCCGCTCCAGGCGCTCTGCGACAATCGAACCAGAGTCACCTATGCCAGTTTTTGGAAGCTTCGCCCTGCTGCTCGCGCTCGTGCTCGCCGGATATAACCTGGTGGCCGGCGCCGTCGCTTTGCGTCAGCTCACGACCGGCTACAAGGGATTTTTATCCGCGGAACGACTGGCCGAAACCGCCCGACGCGCCGGGCTCGCGAGCTTTGTCACCGTCACCTGCGCCGCCTTTGCCCTGCTATGGGCCGCGTTCAGCAACGACTTCAGCGTCTCGTACATTCTGCACCACTCCAACCGCGCGCTCCCCGGGCCTTATAAATTTGCCGCTCTCTGGTCTGGTCAGGAAGGCTCCCTGCTGCTCTGGGCGTGGCTGCTCGCCGCCTATGGATTCGTCCTCCGACTGCGACACAAAGTCGACGTCCGCCTCACCGCCTTCGCATCTACTATCCTCGCCGGGATCCAGGTCTTCTTTCTACTGTTGCTCAACTTCGCCGCGCCGCCCTTTGCGCTCACACCCGGCGGAGCAGCAGCCGTCCCCGCCGATGGATTCGGTCTCAATCCGCTGCTGCAATACCCCGAGATGGTGATCCACCCGCCGATGCTCTATCTCGGCTATGTGGGATTCAGCGTGCCCTTTGCGTTTGCCCTCGGCGCGTTGATGATGCGCTACCCCGGCGAGAAGTGGATCCACATCACCCGCCGCTGGACGATGGTCACGTGGCTTTTTCTTACGTGTGGCATCGCGCTCGGCATGCACTGGGCGTACGCCGTGCTCGGATGGGGCGGCTATTGGGGATGGGACCCCGTCGAGAACGCCTCGCTGATGCCGTGGCTCACCGGGACCGCCTTTCTGCACTCGGTCATGATGCAGGAAAAGCGCGGCATGATGAAGCACTGGAACGTCTGGCTTATTTTTTCGACGTTTATGCTTTCGATTCTGGGAACGCTGCTCACGCGCTCCGGCCTTGTCAGCTCCGTACATGCCTTCTCGGAGGGGCCGATCGGCAACTGGTTCGTAGCGTTCCTCGTCATCATCCTCGTGGTCTGCCTGTTTACGTTCATCCTGCAGCGAGACCACTTAAAATCTGAACACAAGCTTGAGGCTCTTGTCTCCCGGGAGTCCAGCTTCCTCTTCAACAACATTCTGTTGCTAGTGTCGTGCTTCACCATCCTGTGGGGCACGCTCTTTCCCGTCCTGTCCGAGTATTTCCAGGGCTTCAAGCAAACCGTTAGCGCCCCCTACTACAACCGCGTCGCCGTGCCGATCGCGATGATGCTGCTCTTCCTGACCGGCATCGGCCCGCTGCTGGCATGGCGGAGTTCGTCGTTCAAAGGCCTGCGAAAGAACCTCGTCCTGCCGGCCGCTGCAGGCCTGGTCACCGCATTGGTCCTGATGCTCTTCAAGGTCCGCCCGTGGCAGGACGCAGGCATGTTCTACTCGTGGGTTTGTTACACGCTGGCCGCCTTCGTCATCACCGCCATCTCTGCCGAATTCCTGCGCGGCGCCGCCGTGATCTCCCGCCACACCGGCAAAAATATCCCCGCCTCAATGTTTCTACTCTGCCGCCGCAACACTCGCCGCTACGGCGGGTATGTCGTTCACTTCGGCATCGTTGTCATGTTCATCGGGCTCGCCGGATCTGCTTTCAACCGCAGCGTCGAAAAGGAAATGTCCTTCGGACAGAGCATTAACATTGGCCCTTACACGCTTGTGAACCAGAGCAACACTCAGGACTCGAACCCCAATTTCGATACGGAATATTCCCTCCTCGACGTGTATCGCGGCGGTGTGAAGCAGTTCCAGATGTCCCCCGAGCGCCGCTTCTACCACGCCAGCCAGACCCCGCAGACCATGGTCGCCAACCACACCACACTGGCCTGGGACCTCTACGTCGTCTACGAAGGAAAGAACCCCGACACCGACCTGCCGATCATCAAGGTCTTTCTCAATCCGCTGGTGATGTGGATATGGATCGGTGTTGGCATCATCATCGCTGGAACTTTTGTTGCCTTGACGCCGAACCTCAGTGCGGCCCTCATCGCGCGTCGCGTCATCGCCGCGCCGCTTAGCGCCGACACGGAACTAGAAGTAGTCCAGGTGGGTTCGTGAAAGTTACGGCCCAGGCACAAACCATTCTCAATTTCTTTTCCGCGGATGCCGTCCTCCGCATACTTGGAATGGTGCTCGTCTCGGTGGTTTTATTTTCGATGACTGCGGTCACCGACCCCGGAGCACGCTTCAACGACGTAGGCCACCGCCTCATGTGTACCTGTAGTTGCAATCAGGTTCTGCTGGAGTGCAACCATGTCGGCTGCCCCATCTCCGGCGGCATGCGCGACGAGCTCCAGGCCCGCATCGATCACGGCGAAAACGACGACCTCGTTCTTCAGGCCTTCGTGCAAAAATACGGCGCAGTGGTTCTCGCGGCCCCGCTCACAAAGGGCTTCAACAAAATTGCCTGGGTGATGCCGTTCCTGGTGCTTGTCCTCGGCTTCCTCGGCGCGGCGCTGCTGATCCGCAAGTGGCGGCTCCGCACGGTTGCGATGCCGGCGTTACCGGACGCGGAAGGCTCAGAGGAGCGTCGCGCCCGCATCCGAAAGGACACGGAACTATGATCCGAGAATCAGGACAGGAGCGACCCGGCGATGAACGGTGAACTGCTGACGATCCTCGCGTGCGCCGTCTTGCTGGTCGCCGCGCTCGTGTTTGTTTTCTATCCCGAACGCAAGGTCGAAGAGCAGCGCGAGAAGACCCGTCTCGAATACCTCGAAGAACGCAAAGAGGTCGTCTACGAAAACCTCCGTGACCTGAATTTCGAATACCGCGCCGGAAAATATCCCGAGGAAGACTACGCCGCCCAGCGCGCCGCCCTCGAAAACGAAGCCGCAGAGACCCTCACCGAGATTGACCTGTTACGGTCCCGCACTTCCTAAGTATTCGACAGCATTTCACTGGAATACACTAGAGCAAGGATCAACGGAGCACCCTATGCCCAGCGTTCATGTGGACCTCTCAGAGGAACTGGATCGGTTCGTCGCAAGCAAAGTTGCGGGCGGAGTGTATCGGAGCGCAAGCGACGTAGTCACTGCCGCTCTTAGAACACTCGAACGCGAAGAGCAAGAATATGAAGAGAAGCTAGCCACGCTTAGGGTTGCGCTCGACGAAGGTTTCACCAGCGGTATAGCCGATGGGGACGTCTTCGCCAGGGTGCGCGAGCAAGGTTGCCTCCCAGTCAGAAGGCCCTGACTTTGCCACCCGTACGCTTCTCCCGGCGGGCGGAACGTGACATCCAAAGCATCTCAGACTACACCATTCAAAAGTGGGGCGAAGAGCAGGCGGACCGCTACCTTTTGGAATTAGAGGAATGTTGCGATCGACTCGCAGTAGTACCTCAGGGAGGACGACCATGCGATGAATTTCGCCCGGGCCTGAGGAGGACGGAACAAGGTAAGCACGTCATCTTCTATAGCGTGGAGCAGGGCGGGATAGTCGTCAGGAGAATCCTGCATCAACGGATGCTGCCAACCCGAAGAAGCTTCTTACGAAGCAATTGATTCTGAACGGAACGAACGCAGCGCTCAAAGTGGCTTTTTATGCGAGAGCTTACTGCGGGAGCGGCTTGATCTCGATCGTGCGGCCCATCTTAGCCGACTCACGGGCCGCGTCCAATATCTGCATCACGACTACATTTGTATCGAGTGAAGAGAGGTCGCCCGCAGGCTCAACCTTCCCGCGCAGCACTGCAAAGAGGTAGTCAAGGGAACTCTGCTCATCGGCTGGAAGGGGAGCGGCGATCATCTGCGATTCGGCCGCATCGCCATGGTAGCGGACACGCAAATGGTCCGACGCGACCGTGATCACATAACCGCTAACGCCGTAAACCTCCATGTCCTTGCGAGAGAAGCTCCAGTTCCACGAAGGCATCAGAACAGCCTGCATCGTGGGGTAGCGAAGCACGATCGTGGCATCGTCATCGACGTGGGGATAGATGCCGGGTTTATCGGTCTGAGTGACGGCGGTTATGCTCAGCGGCGCTTCTCCGCGCATCAGCACAGTCACCAGGTCAGCGCCATAACAACCAAAGTCGAATAAGGCGCCTGCCCCGTTTTGCACTGGGTCTGTAAGCCACGGAAGCCATTCGGGGCCAACGCCAATCTCCTTCGGCCCCTCGTGGCCGTCATGGACAACAACTTTGCGGATGGCTCCCAGCTTCCCTTCTCTAGCCTCTTTCAGGGCCTCTCGATTACTCGCATACCAGGTCGTCTCATAATTCACCAGCACTTGAACGTGGTGCTCGCGCGCGACCCGGCGAATGGCGATTGCATCGTCCAATGTGGTGGACAGAGGCTTCTCAACCATCGACGACACGCCGTGCCGGGCAGCGATCTCTATCACCCTCCGATGGTCCTGAATGGTCGTGTAGACCAGCACCGCATCAGGACGCGTCCGCTCAATCATCTGTTCGATGTCAGTGAAGAAGAGCCTCGAGTCCAAATGATATCGGGCCGCGTAACGGCCAGCGAGCGCGGTGTCGGGCTCAACGATCGCCACGAGTTGCGCGTGGCTGTCGTTGGGA
>DASWUZ010000067.1:0-3086 GCA_036401395.1 Acidisarcina sp. | reverse complement strand
CTGGAGCACAAGCCTATAGGTCTCGAGGGCTTCGACGGAGTGTTGGTTGATTTCATGCTGCGAAAAGGCCTGGCAGTCGACGACATTCGTCTCCTCCCGGTCGCGCCCATCCCAGAAGTTGCAGCCCGTTTCGCAAGTTCCCCGCCATTTGCTACCGCCACTGTTTCGAATACCTCCGTCGGCTATCTATTGGTGGAATTCGGCGGCTGGACAGAGGGAGATGCGGACGCTCAACTCGATTCCATGATGACAGCCGCAGCCGCGCTGCCTTCACCGCCGTCTATGCGCAGCTATTCCTCTGCCGAGGCGGCACGCGTGTGGAGGGTGCGTGAATCGGCGCTCGCCGCCAATGTCTTCGTCCCCGGTGAAGAAGAGGGTTGGGAGGGCTGGGAAGACGCCGCCGTACCACCCACGCGTCTTGGTTCCTACCTGCGGCAGATTTCAGCATTGATGAAGCAGTATGGGTACCGCAGCCCGATGTACGGCCACTACGGTCAGGGATGCGTGCATCTGCGGATCAACTTCGATCTCGAGACCGCTGAAGGTATCGCGAAGTACCGCGATTTCATCGACCATGCTACAGACATTGTGATCGCGCACGGCGGCTCTATCTCCGGCGAACATGGCGACGGCCAGTCGCGCGCAGCTCTGCTGCCAAAAATGTTCGGGCCAGAGTTAATGAACGCCTTCCGCGAGTTCAAGGCCATCTGGGACCCCACGAATAAGATGAATCCCGGCAAGCTGGTCGACCCCATGGCGGTCTACGAACCTCAGGACAATCTTCGCCTCGGGGCGGGCTACGTCTCGCATAAGCAGCCCACACACTTTAAATTCCCCGACGATCATGGCTCCCTCTCTCGCGCGACGCTGCGGTGTGTCGGAGTCGGCGCGTGCCGCAAAGAAGAAGGCGCGACCATGTGTCCCAGCTACATGGTCACTCGCGAAGAGCGCCACTCGACGCGCGGCCGCGCTCACCTGCTCTGGGAAGTGCTCGAGGGCAACGTGCTCACCGGTGGCTTTCGTAACGAGGATGTGAAAGAAGCGCTCGACCTTTGTCTATCGTGCAAGGCGTGCAAGAGCGAGTGCCCTGTGAACGTGGACGTCGCCACTTACAAGGCAGAGTTTCTGTCCCACTATTTTGAAGGGCGAGTGCATCCCTTGCGCGATTACGTGTTCGGGTTCATGGACAAATGGGTGCATCTCAGCTCGATAGTTCCCGGGCCGCGTCTCACGAACCTTGTTACGAGCACCCCGAGTTCGCACAGCGCAATCAAGAGCATCGCTGGCGTCGCAGCAGCCCGCAGCCTGCCGAAATTCGCAGGACACAGCTTCCAACGGGCATTTGTAACAGCTACAGTTACAAAAAGGACGCGAGTCATTCTGTGGCCGGACACATGGAACAATTATTTCCATCCGCCGGCGCTCATAGCGGCGGCCGCCGTTCTAACCACCGCCGGGTTCAACGTCGAAGTCCCGCGCGGTCACGTCTGCTGCGGTCGCCCGCTCTACGACTTCGGCTTCCTCTCCCAGGCGCGAAAATACCTCGACCGCATTCTCAACCGTTTCGCTCCGCAGATCGACGCGGGCCTGCCCTTCATCATGCTGGAGCCGAGCTGTGCCAGCGTCTTTCGCGATGAGCTAATCAACTTTTTCCCTGACAGCGAGCGCGCGCAAAAGCTGCGCCGCCAGACCTTTTTGCTGAGCGAATTTCTGGTTCGCCACGCGCCCGATTATCGACCTCCGCAAATTCAGGGCCAGCAAATAATCGTTCACGGCCACTGTCACCACAAATCGCTGATGAAAATGGATGATGAAATGACGATTCTCGCGGCGACAGGGGCGGATGTCAGTCTGCTCGACTCCGGATGCTGCGGGATGGCGGGCCCATTTGGATTTGAGAAGGAAAAGTTCGAGGTTTCGCAGGCCCTCGGCGAGCGCGTCCTGCTGCCCGCCGTCCGCAACGCGCTCCCCGAAACGCTCCTCGTGAGCGACGGCTTCAGCTGCCGCGAGCAGATCGCCCAAAACTCGCAGCGCCGCGCTATTCACTTCGCTGAGGTGATCTCGCCTACCCGGCCCGCATGAGCGTGCCAGACCCCGCATGAATGTGTTTTACTGAATGGCGATCGCGCGGCACGCTCTGATTGCCGCCTTGAAAGGGTCTCCCAATGGGAACAGCTTTGCGTATCGGATGCAACGGAATCGCCGCTGTGGCGCTGATTGCGATGACGAGTTGCGGGTCATCTTCAACCCCTGCTACCGGAGGCAGCGGCGTCGCGAAAGAGACGCTCGTCTGGAGCGACGAGTTTACCGCAACAACCGCCCAATCACAGCCCAATCCGTTGAACTGGACGTACGATACCGGCGCGGGCGGATGGGGCAACCAGGAGCTCGAGACTTACTGCGGCTGGGGCGCAACGACAGCCCCCTGCGACGCCGCGAACCCGAGTGCCTATGTTGGCAACGATGGATACCTGCATATTGTTGCGAGGACCGACAGCAAGGGCAACTTTACTTCGGCGCGGCTGAAGACACAGGGCTTGCAGAGCTTTCAATATGGACGTATTGAGGCCCGCATTCAGATCCCCGCAGGGCAGGGGATGTGGCCCGCTTTTTGGATGCTAGGCAATAACATCACAAGCGCCGGTTGGCCGGCCTGTGGCGAGCTCGACATCATGGAGAACATTGGCAAGGAGCCCGGCATTGTTCACGGGTCGATCCACGGTCCCAATCTAAACGCGGGCAACCCTTACTCTCTGCCTGCCACGGCCAGTTTTAGCGCGGCTTTCCATACGTACGGAATGATCTGGGCGCCGAACAAGGTGCAGTACTACGTGGACGATCCGGCAAATATCTATGCCACGTTCACGCCCCCGGCGACCTCAGCGGGGGGGACGTGGCCGTTCGAGCAGGGCAAGTTTTTCTTCATCCTCAACGTTGCCGTCGGTGGTAGCTGGCCCGGGCCGCCAGACGCTACGACTGCCTTCCCGCAGCAGATGCTGGTCGACTATGTCCGGGTGTATTCCGAGCCCGGGCCATAGTCGTCTCGCCTAGAAGAGGGTGGGGATGCTGGTGAAGGCTATGCGGGT
>DASWUZ010000066.1:0-14179 GCA_036401395.1 Acidisarcina sp. | reverse complement strand
CTCTGCTCCCGCGAAGCCGAGTTCATCAACGGGGCAGTCCTCCCCATAGACGGAGGCTGGACCGCTGCTTAGGTAAATTCCGTCTTCGTTAAAGTTTCGTCATCCTGAGCGCGCAGCGAGGGACCCCGCATTTGTCTTTGCATTTGCAGTTTCGTTCTTGCCACTGGACTACTCAAAAACAAAAAAAGGGAAGCGCCCCACCTTGAACGACATCCTCATCACCGCCGTCCGCGTCATCGATCTCCGTTTTCCCACCTCCCGCGACCACATCGGCTCCGACGCAGTCAATAAAGACCCCGACTACTCCGCCGCCTACTGCATCCTTTCAACTGATGCCGGCGTAGAAGGCCACGGCCTGACCTTCACCCTCGGCCGGGGTACCCAGCTCTGCGTTGCCGCCCTCGAATACCTCTTTCAATACGTCCAGGGCCGCTCCCTCAGCTCCATCACCGACGACCTGGGCGCATTCTCCCGCCAGCTCACCGCCGACACCCAGTTCCGCTGGCTTGGCCCAGAAAAAGGGGTCATCCACCTCGCCACCTCCGCCCTAATCAACGCCGTCTGGGACGTCTACGCCCGCGTCGAAGGCAAGCCCGTATGGCGGTTGCTCGCCGACATGTCTCCCGAACAAATCGTCCGCACCGTCGATTTCCAATACATCACCGACGCCCTCACCCCCGCCGAGGCGCTCGACATTCTCCGCAGCCAGGCTCCCACGCGCCACCTGCGCATCGCCGAACTCGAAAAATCAGGTTACCCCGCCTACACGACTTCCGTCGGCTGGTACGGCTACAGCGAAGAAAAAATTCGCCGCCTCTGCCACGAAGCCCTCGCCGAGGGCTGGACCCACTTCAAACTAAAAGTAGGTGGCGACCCCGCCGTCGACCTCGAACGCGCGCGCATCGTCCGCGAAGAAATCGGCTACGCCAACAAGCTCATGATGGACGCCAACCAGCGCTGGGACGTCGACGAAGCCATCGCCCGCGCCCGCGCCTTCGCCCCCTTCGACCCCTGGTGGATGGAGGAGCCCACAAGCCCCGACGACATCCTCGGCCACGCTCGCATCCGCCGCGAGGTCGCCCCCATCCGCATCGCCACCGGCGAACATTGCCAGAACCGTGTCATCTTCAAGCAGCTCATGCAGGCCGGCGCTATCGACGTCTGCCAGATCGATAGCTGCCGCCTCGCGGGCGTGAGTGAAAACATCGCCGTCATCCTCATGGCCGCAAAGTTCGGTATCCCCGTCTGCCCGCACGCCGGCGGCGTAGGCCTCTGCGAATACGTCCAGCACCTCTCCGCTTTCGACTACATCTGTGTTTCCGGCTCGATGGAAAACCGCGTCACCGAATTCGTAGACCACCTCCACGAGCATTTTCTCGACCCCGTCCGCATTGTCAGCGGGAGATACATGCTTCCGCAAATGGCGGGCTATAGCATAGAAATATACCCGGAAACGCTGGCGCGCTTCGCCTACCCGCATGGCGCAGAATGGGCGCCGTAGAGAGCTTGGTTCGGCAAAAACTACCTTGACTTACACATCGGGTTAGGGAACGATTTTCACGCCTTGATTCCCGCATCCGCAATCCTGTTTGACTGTGTATCCGAGCGCGGCAAGCTTACCATTCGGAACCCTACCCCCCTAAGATTAGGCCACTTCTTTCCGGTTTTTATGATGTGAGCGCAGTACAGCACATGTTTAGTCGGATAGTGGCGACCCCTCTCGACTAAACAGTGGCGAACTGAGCGCCTCTTGCTCTCAACGCCTTTGATGTCGATTTCGTTGAGCGCTGCCTCGATATCTGCACCCATTAGTTCAATCATGCAGACATGTTTTCAGGCTCTCAGTTAAAGCGCAAGCGAATCGACTACGTTTAGCCGATTTGTGCGGACGTTCTCTCCGCTGTTTACCTTTAGCATCGAGGCAGTATCTACGGCAATGTGGGACAGTTTTGTCAGAATGTGAACCGACTATTATCGAACTTATGCCCAAGTCATTCGCGGTCCATCCTGGAGAGATACTGGTGAAGGAATTCCTTGAACCCCTTGGGTTGAGTGTCTACCGACTATCGAAAGAACTTAACGTTCCCACACCACGGATCAACGATGTGGCACGCGGCGAACGCTCCATCTCCGCCGAAACCGCCATTCGGCTCGGCACCTACTTTTAGCCTGCCGCCCCAGTTCTGGCTCAGCCTGCAGAACGACTACGACCTCAGGCTGGCCGAAACTAGCAAGACCCTCAAAGCCGTTAAGACCCGCCGAGAAGAAGCAGCCTGAATATAGTTACCCGTGCAGTTTGAAGAATCCCCCATCAAGTGGATAATCGCAGCCCGTCGCAAACCCGGCCTCATCCGAACACAAGTAGAGCGCAAGATTAGCAACCTCCTCAGGCTCGGCCATCCGCCCGATAGGCTGCGAGGCTGAGAGCTTTTCAAACATTTCTGCCTCTTGGCCGGCGTAATGCTTCGCAAGATAGTTATCTACAAACCCGGTGTGAACGCGCCCCGGCGAAATGGCATTACAACGGATTCCCTGCCCCACGAAATCCCTCGCAATCGAGTAAGTCATCGCCAGCACCGCACCCTTGCTCATGGAGTAGCTGAATCTATCAGCGAGGCCGCTGGTAGCCGCGACTGAGGCCATGTTGAGGATAACTCCGCTTCCCCGCTCGACCATCGGCCCGATACAGGCGCGTGTGCAGTGAAAGACGCTCTTTACGTTGACATTGAAGAGCCGGTCGAAGTCCTCCGCGCTCGTCGAATCCACCCGGCCAATCCCCGCGATACCCGCATTGTTGACCAGGATATGAACGCCGTGTTCAGCAATGAGAGCGGCAAATATTCGATCGACTTCCGACTGGGCGGAGACGTCGCAGGCATAGGAATATATCGGGCCGCCGGGAGAGGTAGTCGCGGCGGCGATTGTATCCGCCGCCACACTCGCCGCTTCACCATCGCGATCTACGATATGGACTGTAGCACCAGCCCGGGCGAATTCTGACGCAATAGCAAACCCGATGCCGTTTGCGCCACCGGTAATGATTGCCGATCGACCATCCAATCTAAATTTCCCTGGTGCCGGCGACCCTGAAACTGCCGCATTTGTGCCCATCTCAACCTCGCTCCCGTGTCCCGAACATTCTAAATCTCGCAGGCAACCGTGGCAGGTCCTACAATGTGTAACGGCAAGGGAGACATTCGTTTGACCCGCACCCAAGGCGAAACAGATCAACTGATCGAGAGAGCATTGCAGTTGGATTCGCCCCCGCGCCCCACTAAGGTGAGGCCTATCGTAATCATCGGGGCTGGCGGAATCGTGCACGACGCCCATCTGCCCGCCTATCGCAAGGCGGGCTTTCCGGTGATCGCGATCGTCGATGCAGTACCGGGCAAGGCAGCAACTCTCGCGTCGCAGGCTGGCATTGGGCATAGCTTCGAATCAGTCCGCGACGCGGTAAGGTTTGCGCCGGCAGATGCCGTCTTTGACGTTGCCGTTCCGGCGGCCCACACGCTGGGCATTCTGGCGCAACTGCCTGACGGCGCCGTCGTTCTTTCCCAGAAGCCCATGGGGAACACGCTTGCTGAGGCGCGCGAGATTCGCGACATCAGCCGCAAGAAGGGATTGATCGCGGCGGTAAATTTCCAGCTTCGTTTTGCGCCCAATAACCTCGCCGCACAGGCGCTTGCAAAGCAGGGTCTGCTGGGTGAACTGCATGACATGGAAGTGCAGGTGCGGTGCTACATGCCCTGGCAGCTATGGACATTTCTATCGACGGCGCCGCGGCTCGAAATTCTCTATCACAGCATTCACTACCTTGACCTGGTGCGTTCGTGGTTCGGCAATCCCCTTGGGGTCTATGCCAAGACAGTGAAGAATCCGCAGACTCCAGGGCTGGCGGCGACCAAATCTTCAATCATTCTTGACTATGGTGAGTGGAAGCGGGTCTTCGTCGTGACTACTCACGGCCATGATGTCTCGGAGCAGCACCAGGAAAGTTTCGTCCAGTGGGAGGGCACCGGTGGCGCGATGCGCATGGTAATGGGCGTGAACCTCGACTACCCGGCCGGAAAGCCTGACACGTTGCATTACATCGGCCGCGCCCCCGGCCAGGGAGGAAACGACCTCAGTCGTGTGTGGCAAAACATCCCGGTGCGCGGCAATTGGTTTCCTGACGCGTTTGTGGGCAGTATGGGGTCATTACAGGCCTACGCCGAGGGGTCCTTGGCGGAGCTACCGACCAGCTTTGAGTCCGCATATCAAACCATGGCGCTCGTCGAGGCTGCCTACCGGTCCAGCGAACGAGACGCCGAGCCTCTGCCGCTCGATCAGTAGGGAGCCCGTTGCCTTAGGACTTTGAATTCCTGTACGCGGGAGCATGAACAGATGCGGTTGATTACTTACACGTTGAATGGGAAAGCGGTTCCGGGATTACTATCGGCTTCGGGAGATGATGTTTTCGTTCTGAGCCGATGGGGCTACGCTGATGCTCTTTCCTTCATTGCGGCCGGAAAAGAGGCCTGGCGCGAGGCCGCTGAACACGCGCGGACAGCGCCTCCAGGTGCATTTGCACCACTCAAGGGAGGGCAGTTGTTGCCCCCTATTCAGCGTCCCGGAAAAATCTTGTGCGTAGGACTCAACTATCGTGACCATGCAATCGAATCCAGGATGGAACTGCCGAGGACTCCGGCGGTCTTCACCAAATTTATTAATGCCCTTACAGGATCTGGATCTAACATCGTCATTCCGAAGATGACTCAGCAGCCTGACTACGAGGCCGAATTTGCCATCGTGATCGGTAGGCACGGCGTCAACGTAGCAGCGGCGGATTGGGAAGAGTACGTCTTTGGTTACACAATCTTGAACGACGTCAGTGCGCGCGATGTACAACTGGCCACGTCGCAATGGAGCCTCGGCAAAAGCTTCAACACTTTTGCCCCGCTTGGGCCGGCCATCGTGTCTAGAGACGAAGTGCCGGACCCTCATTCACTGGACATAAAACTCAGTATCGACGGCGAAGTGCTGCAGCACTCCAATACACGGGAACTGATCTTCAAGGCCCCGGATCTGATTGCTTATTTATCGAGCATCGTGCCCCTTGAGCCGGGCGACATCATCAGCACGGGGACCCCGGCAGGGGTGGGCATGGGGCGGAATCCGCAACGGTGGCTGCGTCCCGGCGAGATTGTAACGATAGACATCGAAGGAATCGGTACCATGACGAATCCAGTGGTGTCAGCATAGCTGCCGCCAGGCTCAGCACTAGGGGGTGGCGAAAAAACCTGATTCGAGAGAACAGTCCCCGTTCGTGCTACCTTTTTAGAATGTACGTGACCGTCGAAATCCCGGATGACCTCGCTCTAAAGCTCACTCCTGATGGACAGGACCCTGTGCGAGCCACCCTCGAAGCTGTGGCTATCGAGGGATATAGATCCGGTGCCCTCAATGCATCCCAGACCCGCAGACTACTGGGGTTCGGGACGCGTTATGAGCTCGATGGGTTCTTCAAGACTCATCATGTATGGGAAGGTGCCTACACCGTCGAGGACCTTGAGCGAGACCGGCAAACAATACAGATGTTTGGAACCGACAGTAGCCCTGAAGCATGATCGTCGTGGCCGATACGACGCCTCTGAATTACCTCATACTGATCGACCAGATTGATTTGCTGCCAGCTCTTTATCAGAGGGTATTGATTCCTCCCGAGGTGTACAGCGAGTTGCAGCGACCCGGAACTCCGGCCGGAGTGCGCACATGGTCTTCCAATCTACCGAGTTGGTGTGAGCTTCGTACCCTGAAGGACGCTCCCGGCGCGCTGCTAAGCGAACTCGATGCGGGTGAACGAGACGCAATCCAGCTTGCGATCGAAACGGGAGTAGACCTATGCTCATGGATGACAGGGAGGGGCGGCGAGAAGCTCAGCGACGCCACCTAAGAGTGGCAGGTACGCTGTCAATTCTTGAGAAGGCAGCGCAATTGGGTTTGATCGATTTAGACGTCGCCATCTGCGGGTTGAGATTGACGAATTTTCGCTTGTCTGCCCGACTCAGCGAAGAGCTTCTCCGGCGCAATAGCTGACTATCGCTCGCCCCACTTTAGCTTTGCGCGGAGCACGTCGAAGAAGGCCGGCTCGCCCATCCGCACCAGCTTTACGCTGAAGTCGGAGCGGCGGCAATGAAGCTCGTCCCCCACGTGCACCTGGATCGCCTCCTGGCCATCGACGGTGAGGAAGGTCTGGTCGGGAATACCCTCGACGCGGACTGTCAGCTTCGAGTCTCCCCGCACAACCATTGGGCGGAGGGTGAGCAGATGCGGACAGATGGGGGTGATGACGAGCGCGTCCACGCTGGGGGCGAGGATTGGCCCGGCTGCCGCCAGCGAATAGGCAGTCGAGCCGGTGGGCGTGGCTACGATCACACCGTCGGCTCGGAAGGTCGCGGCGAGCTGAGTGTCGAGCAGCACCGTAAAGTCTCCCATCCTTGCAATGGCGCCCTTGGCGATCACCACATCGTTTAGCGCCTCGTATTGGCAATGAAGGACGCCGTCGCGGAACAACTCCGCATGAAGCATGGAACGGGCTTCGATGGTGCAGCATTGCTGGCGCCACCCCTCCAGGGTTGAGTAGAGGTCGGCCAGCCGCACCTCGGTCAGGAAGCCGAGCGACCCCAGATTCACGCTCATGATGGGAATGCGGGCCTTTGCGAATACCCGCGCGGCAGCAAGCAAGGTGCCATCGCCGCCAAGCACAATGGCCAGTTCAGGGGACTCGGCGGCCATCTCTTCGCGAGCAATGATGCGGGCATCATGCGTGTAATCGCCGCTTGCACGATCAAGGACAGGTTCAAACCCGTGGCCACGCAGCCAGGCCACCAACTCAGGCAGCACTGTTTTCAGTTCTTCCTTTTGCGGCTTGGAAATGATTGCTATTTGTCGCATCGAACTTCAGTGTACTGGAGCGACGCAGGGTGGATGAGAGTCCATCCCACAGTTCTTCGGCTGGCGGCTGTCAGCTCCCAAAACGGGCAAGCAGCAGAAATTCCCGGTTACCCTCCGTACCTAAAATCGGGGAGTCGATGAGGTCCGTTGATGTGGCGGCTAGCCCAGCAACACATGCGCGAACGCGATCGATAGCCAACCGATGCGCCTCAGGGTCGCGGACTATGCCTCCTTTACCAATGTGTTCCCTTCCCGCTTCGAACTGCGGCTTCACAAGAATGACAGCATCTGCGAGAACCGGGCGCACTTGCCCGGGTGCACTTTGAATCGCCGCAATAACGGCAGGCAGCACCATCGTTGCCGAGATAAAGGACACATCCATGGCGAGGAAGCTGATCCCCTGGGGTACGCTGCCGGGCAAGAGATAACGCGCGTTGGTGCGCTCGCGCAACTCCACTCGAGGGTCGATGCGCAGGGAATGAGCAATCTGCCCGTACCCGGTGTCGACGGCGAGCACTCGCGCCGCTCCATGCTGCAACATGCAGTCCGTAAATCCGCCGGTGGACGCGCCTATATCCATGCAGTAGCGGCCGGTCAAAGCGATGCCCCAGTGGATGAGCGCAGCCTCAAGCTTGAGCCCGCCGCGTCCGACATAACGCAGGTCCGTTCCCAGCAACCGGATCACGGAACCGGGGCCGATGGGGGCGCCGGGCTTTTCGATTTTCTGATCGTCGACCAGGACGCGTCCGGCAAGAATCATGGATTGAGCCCGCTCCCGAGTCGGGGCAAGGTCCCTTTCCACTAACAGCTTGTCGAGGCGGACCTTGGCGTTGCTCACGGAGCCATTCTCGCATCCGCAGAACCGATCGCAGTAGGGCATATATGGCTTCGCCGATGCGCAAGCGCCGGAATATTCGCGCCTGGCATAAAATGGTTAGGTAAGCGAATGCTAGCTGCCGCAGGTTGACAAGGAGGCAGCACCGGAATTTACCTTTGCGCGAATGTAGACGAAACTAAAATATCGATTGACCCAGCGGCCATACAGACATACACTCACCGCTGAGCGTCTCTGCACCTGCACAGCAACGCGGGTGCCGCAGTTATCCGGATCCCCACAAAACATGCGCGCTGAACGAACTGTAAAAGCTCCGCCGTCGAACCGTGTGCGCCTTGTAGTCGCATCGTCGGTGATGTTGACGTTCATCTCGTTTTGGCGCGCGGCTGCTATCGTGCTCAACGACCTGGGGTCGTCTGCCTTTTACGCGGGTGGTATCGCAGAGCAGGCGGTGGGGGAATCCGCACCCTGGTTCATCCTCGGGGTCATGCTTTTTTCGTTCGCGGTGCGCGCTGTCTACGTCGAGAGCTGTTCCATGTTTACTCGCGGGGGCGTCTACCGCGTCGTCAAAGAGGCCCTTGGCGGCACGTTCGCGAAGCTCAGTGTCTCAGCGCTGATGTTCGACTATATTTTGACGGGCCCAATTTCCGGCGTGTCGGCAGGACAATACATTACCGGCCTGCTGAACGAGCTGATGACCAAGGGCGCAGATCGTGGCTGGATGCCTGCCGCGATGATGCACGGCGGCCATGTAGCTCCGCAGCTGCCTATGAACGGGACTTCGGCCGTCTTTGCTCTGGTAGTCACCCTTTATTACTGGTGGCTGAACATAAAGGGTATAGAAGAGTCGAGCGATAAAGCACTTAAAGTCATGAAAATCACCACGGTGATGGTGGTGATTCTGCTGGCATGGGGATTCTTTTCTGCGTTCCACACGGGCGCGCACCTGCCGCCGCTTCCGGCACCCGCTAACCTGAAGTTCAGCGGAGATGCCCTGGGGTTCCTACGGGGCACAAAATACGCCGGGATGCTCGGGCTATTCGGAATCCTGATGGCATTTGGCCATTCCGTGCTGGCGATGAGCGGAGAGGAATCTCTCGCCCAGGTCAACCGCGAGATCGAGCACCCGAAGCTCAAGAACCTCAAGCGCGCCGCCATTGTCATTGCGATCTATAGCTTCATTTTTACGGGGATGGCGTCGCTGCTTGCGGTGATGCTGATTCCCAATGATGCCGCCCACCTTTTTGCGCGCACGCAAATCTATCAAGACAACTTGATCGCGGGTCTCGCCATGTTTATGGTCGGGCCAATCTCGTTGCGCATCGCGTTCCGCATTTTTGTCGTTGTAGTTGGATTTCTCATTCTCTCGGGAGCAATCAATACATCGATGATCGGTTCGACGGGCGTGCTGATGCGGGTTGCGGAAGATGGCGTCCTCACGGATTGGTTCCGTAAACCACAAAAGAAGTACGGCACCAGTTATCGCATCGTGAACCTGGTCGGCATCATGCAGGTGCTGACTATTATTATCAGCCGAGGCAACGTGATCACCCTCGGCGAGGCCTATGCCTTTGGTGTTATCTGGAGCTTCACCTTCAATAGCCTGGCCATGCTCGTGCTGCGCTGGAAATACAAGGGCGAGAGGGGATGGAAGGTGCCCCCAAACATCACCATAGGTGGCCGCGAAATACCTATAGGCCTGATTTCAGTCTTTATGGTGCTGGTGTCGACGGCCATCGTGAATCTGTTTACCAAGACGGTCGCCACCGAGAGCGGACTCATCTTCGCTGCAACGTTCTTCGTGATTTTCAGTATTTCCGAGCGGAAGAACAAAGCCCGTCATGCTCTGAATCAGAAGCAGATGAAGGAGCACTTCCAACTGGAGCATGAAGACAATGTAGACCGGGAGGCGCTGCAGATCGGCCCCGGCTGCATTATGGTGACCATGCGCGACTCAGCTAACCCCTTCGCACTGAAGTGGGTACTCTCGCGCACCAACACTGACGAGCAGGATGTAGTGGTATTGACAGCCCGAATGATGGGTGCCGGGGGCCCTGAATTCATGGAAGCGTCGGAGCAGCTTTTCAGCGAACATGAACAGATGGTCTTCACCAAGGCTGTTTCGGTGGCGGAAACATTTGGCAAACATATTTCCCTGCTGGTGGTTCCGGCGGGCGATATATTTGCCGCGCTGGTGCAAACGGCGAATTCGCTTGAAGCAGCCGCAGTCGTTTCCGGCCTTTCCACAAAGATGACGGCACAGGACCAGGCGTTCCATGTAGGTCAGGCCTGGGAGGCATTACCGGAGGGTAAGCGCCAGTTTACTTTTTACGTCATAACTCCTGAGGGCGAGGCCCTTGGATTTCACATCGGCCCTCACTCGCCAACATTGCAGGCCGACGACGTGCAGCTGGTACATCGCCTGTGGCTCAACTTCCGATGCGACCCGGGGATGGAAGGTCTGCACCACAGCGACATCGTGACCTATGCGCTTGTAAGGCTGGCCAGGTCGTATTCCCAGGACAAGGACAATACACTGGACGGTCTGCGCCACCATACCCATGACAGCTTGCCGCTTGGCGCGCCTTTACTTCCAGACTCGGCTGCGACCTACTCCTTGCGCGAAGGAGATACGGTTCCGGTACCAGTGGATGTGCCCGTAGCGCCGGATGCTGAGTGGTAGCCTCCTTAGTTCCAGTAGCTCTTTTTGGACTTCGTTGCACCAGCCCCACATGGCAACACGATCTAAATTGAACAAATTGAGCCTGATTAGTTACCCAATCTAGTAAGTTGGGGGCAGTCTGATTTGTCAGAAATGCATTTAAGTGCGTATCTTTGGATGGTACGCATCTAAATGAAGGGTGCTCATACCCGGCTGGCTTATCGCTGAGGGTTAGGTATCGGAGGGAAATAGTGGAATTAGCAGCTATTGTTATAGAAATCGATAAGGAAATCGCGAGGCTACAAGAGGCGCGGACCTTGTTAAGTGGTGAACCAGCTCGCCCTAAGCGCGGCCGGCCTAAGTCTACCGGAGTAGCCGCAAAGCAGCCGAAGACCCGGAAGAAGGGTGTAAGACGGCTTAGCCCGGAAGGCCGCAAACGCATTGCCGAGGCGATGAAACGCCGTTGGGCAGAGCGGAAGAAACTAGCCGCTGCAAAGAAGTAGCGTTACGGTCAGGGTTAAAGAGCCAGGCCTTTATCAGCCTGGCTCTTTACATGCCTAGAGGCTTCACGCGCAGTGGCAGCATATCACGCCATTTACCTTGTAACGATCACCTCAAGCACATTATCGCGGGCGAGAAAGAACTTGCAGCCTGAAAAATTCTTGAACAGCCGCTCAACCTCGCGGTTGGTATAGACGCGGAGCACAGGGTAAGGGGCGTTATGCTGCATATCTATGCTGGTGTTGTCTACAAGGTGATACCTGTAGAACACGGCCTCTGAACTGGTAGTGCGGGTGTGAAAGAAGGCAAGCATCTGTCCACCAAGCTCCATACAGTCATGCAATCGAGCTATGACTGCGGGGATCAGGCTGGGCGGCAGGTAATCGATGGTTGCCCATAGCAATACAACATCGAAGCGCCGATCGTGGAAGTTGAGGTTCTGATCGCAAAATGCCTGAACGTCAGGCGGCAGGTCATCTTCTTCCACTTGATCGGTCAACGCCCATTCACTCTCAAATGCCTCCTGCACGATGTCGGCCATGTAGATGCTGTGGCCCATGCCAGTGAGGAAATTAATGTTGTTTGGCGAAGTGGGCCCTATATCTAGCACTCTGAGGCTTGGCTCCTCCTTGAGGTGCTTCAACATCGCAGTCCATCCGCTTGAATGCCGAGGGACTCGCGGCTTCGTCGTCCTTTTGGCTTCGCGAGGCCTTTCACGAACCTCTTCAAATTCAGCTTTAGAAATGGATTGCGAAACATGTTTGTGGTTAGGGTTCTCTACTTTTCCGCTGACTGTATCGGGAGATACTTCAATAAGAGGCTTGGTTCTTAGTTCCTGGAGTTTACCCGCATCAATTTCGTCAGAAATAGTATCCGGCTGGCTACCTCCGACACGTTCTGCATTGGGGCGGAACGGCGCCAGGCCTCGATATGGAATGTGCGAAGGCGTATCCAACTGCCGCACCTGAGGCTTGAACGGCACCAGCCCACGATGTGGGAGATGAATGGAACCATCATCCTCTGCTGCTGGCTCAACGTCCGGGCCCGGCGTGGGAGGAGTCTCAGAATCGGTTACAAGCGATGGCTCCAATGGGGATAAATCAAGCGTCGTAAGTGGCCTTGTGGAAGGTTTCGGATCGACAGGCTTAAAGAATAGGTCTCGAAATGCCATTGAGGTTTTCCAATGCCATCAACGCTCCCGCCAAACCTAGGTAGGGTCGATGGCATTCATTTCAAAGCTGAAAAGAGAAGAGTGCTTAGAGCCATTTCACGCGAATCGGTTCGGTGTCAGGAGCGGCTAGAAAAGGGCGCTGGTACTTGCAGCTGGGTTAAATTGAGAACCGGCCGACGTTTTCTCGGTGGTAGCGGCTGCTGTCCCCTGCACTAGATCTACTTTGCCGGAAAACACGGCGTTTTCCTCGATCGAAAGCCGACCAGCCGTAATATCTCCAATCAGGTGGCTTCCCTGCCGCAGTTCGACTTTGCCGGTTGCAAGAACGCTGCCATTCAACTTACCCAGGATGACCACGTCGCGCGCCGAAACATTGGCATTCACCCGCGCATTCGGCCCTATGGTCAGCTTGCTCTCGGTAAGTGTGATCGTGCCCTCAACTTCGCCGTCCACAATCAGGTCTTCACTGCCCTTCACTTCTCCGCGAATCTGGACTGACTTGCCGATCGACGCGGCAGTACCCTCAACTGGACTCATTGCACTCTCCTGTTCGGTCAGTATATCGCCCGCAAGCCAACACCGCGAATGCGTTCGAATTGGTCATGAACCCAGAACTACAACGGCCTTACTTCTTCTTTGAAGGATGAATGGTTTCCCCACGAGACAGCATGGCGACGAACTTTTCAATCCTGCTGGCCCGGGTCGCTGGCATCTTCGCATTGTGTATGCGATGAAGGATGGCGTAGCGATTAACGCTGTTGAGGGTCAGGAAGAACTTAGAAGCTGCCGGATTATTTTCCAAGGCGCGCCACAAATCGTCGGGGACGGATGCCTTGCTTTGCGGCGGATAAGCTGCATTCCAGCGCCCATCTTCTTTAGCTCGCTCGATCTCTCTTAGTCCCGCGGGAGTCATCTGTCCCTCATCGATCAATACCTGAGTTCTGCTGCGGTTACTCAGACCAGATACTCTTTGGGCCTCGCGGAGTGTACCTCACCAGCCAGTACAGCTCATCGAACTTTCCGACCTGGCCGTCGATCCATCCGTAGCAGAGCGCGGCGTCGATTGCCTCTTGTCGCGACACGCTCGCTATTCCTGAGTCTTTCTTGGCGAGCTTCATCCATATTCCCTTGGATTTTGATCCATGCGCGGCGAGCCACTCCTTCCAGTCAGTGATCGATGCAAACGCGATGATCGGCAGGTCGGGTGGTTTGCTTTTCGACGGCATGTCATTCCTTTCCGGCACTGTTCAGAGATCTCTAGCGGGATACACCTCTCAGACGAATAGACTGAAATACCAGCCCAGAGGCTGCGCGCCAAAAAATAACGTAAATAGGCCAGCCACGCAGAGGAAGCTGCCGAACGGGACTTTGGTAGGAGCAGCTATCCGATTTTCAGAGCGTCGAACGCGGGAGAGCGCGATAAGTACCAACCCATAGATAGCTCCGCAAACTACGGCGAGGAAAAACACGAGGAAAGTCTCTGCAGGGCCGAACCATGCGCCTATGAGAGCCATCAGTTTCACGTCGCCGAGGCCCATCCCTTCTTGCCGACGTACCAGCCAGTAGATCCATCGGATCAAGAGGATGAAGGCGGCCGCCGCCACCCCAGTGAGGGCCGACATCAGGACGGCTGAGGTTCGGGGAGAGTCAACCAGGTGGAAGGGAGCGGTGATCGGCTCCCTCGTCCATCCCGTCATCCCCGCGTAAATGATGCCGAGCACGATTCCGGGCACGGTGAAGGCATCCGGCAGGAGCATCGTCTCCGCATCCATCATTGCCAGGCCGACAAGCAAGAAGCACAATACCGCGGCGCCCGCCCCTATCAGCGAAAACCCGAAAGTAAAGAAGCAAAGCAGGAATAATGCCGCTGTCACCACCTCGACCGCGGGGTAGCGCAACGAAATGCGCGAATTACACGCGCGGCAACGTCCGCGAAGCAGCAGCCAGCTGAGCAGAGGTATGTTGTCGATCGCGGAGATTTCATGGCGGCATTGCGGGCAGCGCGAAGGCGGTCGCACCACCGACTCGCCCGCTGGCAGGCGCGAAATGCACACGTTCAGAAAGCTGCCAAAGGCGA
>DASWUZ010000065.1:0-1760 GCA_036401395.1 Acidisarcina sp. | reverse complement strand
TGGGGCGGCAGTCGCGGGCGGCGTGCCCGTGATTCCGGGCTTGCAGCAGGGAATCTGCGGGGACGCTCTGCATCGGGTCGAGGGCATATTGAACGGCACCTGCAACTTCATTCTGAGCAAGATGGAGGCGGGCGCGGAGTTCGAGACGGCGCTGCTTGAGGCGAAGGCGCTTGGATATGCGGAGGCCAATCCTTCCGAAGACGTAGACGGATTTGACGCGCGCGCGAAGCTGGTGATCTTGACGCGCATTGCGCTGCGGGCGGATGTTGAGACCGAGGCGATCCCGGTGCACAGCATCACGGGTATCCAGGCCATTGATTTTGAATACGCCCGCGATTTGCACTGCACGATCCGGCAGATTTCGCGTGCGGATCTTCGGGGGGCCGACATATTGGCTACGGTTGGGCCGATGTTGGTGCCGGAGGGGTCGCCGCTGGCAGGTTCGCGGGGCACCGAGAATATGGTCGTGGTAAGCGGGAAGTATGGCGGCGATACCGTATTTTCGGGCCACGGAGCGGGTGGGTATCCTACGGCGGTCGCGGTCGTCTCTGATCTGCTTTCGATCGCGCGCAATTCGAAGTTTGTAACCTTGCCTGCCCGTAAGACGAAGGTCAGCGGCGAGGTGTTGCTGCGGCATTACATTCGCTTCATCGTAAAAGACCGCCCCGGTATCGTGGCCGAGATCGCGACCCACCTGGCCGAGCATGACATCAATATTCAAGCCATTTTGCAGAAGCCCGGTCATCCGGCGGACCGCCTGCCCTTTGTGGTGACCGTTGAGCCGTGCCCAGCGTCGGCGCTGCGAAAGGCGCTGGGTCGGATCGCGCAGATGGATTGTTTTTTGGAGGCGCCGCTTCAGATGCAGATTCTAGAGCCGGAAGAGATTTTAGCGTGATCTATGGCTGGCGTTTTGGGTTGTATGCGGTTAGTTGTTGATCCCACTCATCGCGGTGGTGCTGCGATGTATGGGACCCGGCTTGAGATATAAGGATGACGTACGTCGGGTTAGAGGAAAATACCTAGATGCTTCCAATTTCGACACGGATTTTTCAGGCAGCCGGGTTTCGTCCCAAGGCTTACTTGTCGGACAAGGAATTATCTGACATTATGGCCCGACTTGCAGGCCCAACCCTATGTCTCGGCACTCAATGCAGATGACGGAGCGATGACCTCCAACATGGCGATCGTGCCTACCAACAACGGCGATGTCGATGCTTTTTCGTCTAACCCGACCAACACGATCCGCGACATCTCAAGCTACTTCGCACCATAAGTGCGATGTAGCTGAGACACCGCATCAGAGTAGTCTCCCCAAGCGCAGGCGACCAAACAGAGTGCGGTTTTTCGCGCCAAGGTCACGACTCACGCTGGAACAGGTAATCTGTTCCCAGGGCAGAGAATGAGTGTTGATCCAGGGCGAGTAATTTCCAACCTTAAAGAGCTGCGGGCATTGAGCTCTGATGATGCCGGGGCCCAGCGGATGGCCTGGGGACTGGATTGGCTCAAGGCCCGCGCATGGTTTCAGGAAAAGCTGGCCGGTCTCCCCGTCGAAACCCACATCGACGCGGCAGGCAATTCCTGGATCACGCTGACCGGCGACTCGAGCCGCACATTGGTCCTGGGAAGCCATCTCGACTCCGTGCCCAACGGAGGGTGGCTCGACGGCTGCCTCGGCGTGCTCACGGCGCTCGAAGTTTTACGCAGCATCTCGGAGGAATTCAAAGGGCGGCCACCGATCACCGTGCGCCTGGTGGACTGGG
>DASWUZ010000064.1:0-1692 GCA_036401395.1 Acidisarcina sp. | reverse complement strand
ATCGGCGTTCAAAATTGGCTCTGACGCAATTTTGGTGCAGCTCCGATTATTCTGCACCGATTAGCCTGGCCTGAAGGAGATCGATTTTCCCGCGACCGTACATCTGCCTTCTCACGAGCTTGAGGCGGGTGATCTGACCTTCAGTCTGTCCGTTGGACCAGGGCGAAGTGATTGCCGCCCGAACCGCCGCTTCATCCTTCGTGACGCCGCTGGCGAAGGAAGTCACGAGACTGGCGCGGGCGCGGTCGATCCACGGCGTGAGCCCTGCTTCGGCTCTGCGCCGGATCATCAAGTGGAATTCGGCGATGATCTCGCGAGCCTCGACCAAGGATGGTACGCCAGTTTCGATTGCCGCGACCGTGACGGTCTCTGCTTTCGTGAGCAGATCTCCGCCGATTGTCATGAGGCGCGCGATCGTTCTGGCCGATGGAATCCGCTGAAGGTTTCGTGCGTCGGGCTTTTCAGCCCTTCGTCTGCGGGTCGCCCACTCGCTGATGACGCGGAGCGAGCCTCTGAAGCCACGCGCCGTTAAACGACGCCAAAGTTCAGCCCCGTTTCGGCAGCCGGACGCCCACTGATCGTCGAGCCACGGCAAGTGTAAGTCCAACGAACTTTGCCGGGTCCGGAAGACATCGTGTCGTTCGCCGCGAATCGCCTGCCGTACCAGCTGCCTGCTGTGACCAGTCTGACGCACGATCTGCTTGATGGGTATGCCATTCTTCGACAGAGCAAGGATAGCCGCATTGGTCTCCTCGCGGCGCAGATAACCCTCATACTGGATCCGCTCTGCGGCTGTTAGCAGCTTGGGATCAATCGTGGTCGCGCCGATCACTGTGCGTATCTGGCGCATCGATTTGCGAACGGCATCGAGGAAGGCCCGACTGGCGTTCTCCATCAGATGCCAGCGATCTGCAACCTGTACCGCATGCGGTAAGGCTCTTGCTGTCGCTTCGCCATATCCCCCACCACGGTCACGGGCAACGATCGCGATCGTGGGATGAGCAGCGAGCCAGGCTTGGGCAGTTGCGGGCTCCCGATCCGGGAGCAGGGTGACTACTCGGCGCCGCTCCAGGTTGCAGATGATGCTGGCGTATCTGTGGTTGCGCCGCCAGGCCCAATCATCAATGCCGATAACCCTGAGCGGATCAGTTGGCGGACGGCTACGGCGTCGGACCACGCGAAGGAGCGTATCCTTGCTCACCGGCAGCATTAGCCGTTTTGCGAAGCCTGCTGCCGGTCGACCGCCAAGTGCCAGACCGAGGTGATGGACGATAGAGTCCAGCCTTGCCGTGCGTCGCGCCGACGGTGCCAGCACCCCTTCGGCGAAGCGCTCGGTGAAGATTTGGCGCCCGCATAGGACGGCGCCGCAACGGAAGCGACGAGCAATCACCAGAAGCTGTACGATCCGCCCCGAAAGGGGAAGATCAGTCACACGACGCCGGTAACGGCTATGGACGCGTCGGGAAACCGTTCCGCAAGATGGGCACAGACCAATGCTTCCCGACGCCCGGACCGCAATAACAGCCTTATCACCTTCGTAGTACGCACTCTCTACAACAAATCCACTCGGCACCAGACTGGAGCGCTGGAGTGCCTGCTGCATGGCGCTGATTCTCCCCCAAATCAAAGCGCCAGACATCCCTCGAACTGCATCAAAAGTGAGTCAGAGCCAATTTTGCAGGCCGAACGACA
>DASWUZ010000063.1:0-8335 GCA_036401395.1 Acidisarcina sp. | reverse complement strand
AGTTCGGGGCCGACTTTCTTCAGTTCGTGCGCGATGCGGGTAACTTCGGCGTAGGCGCGGTTGGGTTCAAGGTCGTGGCTGAGCACGCCCTTCCAGTAAGTCTCCTGGCCAGCGTGAATGGAATGCCAGTGCCAGTACTCGACCATGTTCGCGCCGCTGGAAACATCGGTGTAGACGTCGAGGCGCAGTTGGCCATCGTAGGGCGGATACTGGCTGGCGGAGTCCCACCCAAGGGTCTGCGCGTTGGTCTCGGTGACGAGAAAGTTGGTGTGCTTGAGGGAGCGCGAGTAGTCGCCCTGAAGAGCCTGCCACGCTCCGTCCAGATGGTCCTGGGTGCCGTGGTAGGGGTTGTTGGCTACCACGTCGAGCGAGGCGGCGACATCGGGCTCGTTGACGTCCTGCTTCATCATGCTTCCGTAATCGGTGGTGACGAACTGGTCTGGGCCTCGGCTCTTGCGAACAAGTTCGGCCTGCCAGGCAAGGTAGTTCGAAACGCGCATCTGCTGCCAGCGAGACCACTCGAGCTTGTAGCTGGTGCTGGTGGCGTTGTCGCGGGTGGGCATGTCGGCCCAGTCGTTGACGTCTTCACCCCAGTAGTTAAGGAACCATGCTTTGTTGAGTGCGTCGGTGGTGCCGAATTTCTGCTTGAGATGATTAACGAATCCGGCGAAGACGTCGGGGTTGGTGGCGCCATTCGACCCTGTCTCGTTGTCAATCTGCCAGCCGATGACGGTGGGGTTGTCCTTGTAGTGGCGGACCATATTCGTGATGACGCGCTCGGCGTAGAAGCGGAACTTTGGATTGTCGTAGTCCATGTTCTGGCGCATCCCGTAGCCGACCCATGCACCGCCGGAGGGCCGGGCGAGGGTTTCGGGATGGGCATGGGCCATCCAGGTTGGAATGGAGTAGGTCGGCGTGCCCATGATGACCTTGATTCCGGCCTTGCCCATGGCGTCTACGACGCGGTCCATCCAGGCGTATTCAAAGTGGCCGTCGCTGGGCTCCCACAGGCTCCAGGTGGACTCGCCCATGCGCACGACGGTGATGCCCGCGTTCTGCATCAGCGCCACGTCTTTTTCGAGGCGGCCGGGCTGCAGGTCGGCGGGCATGTATTCGTTGTAGTATGCCGCCCCGTAGAGGATGGTGGGCTGCGAGGTGCCCGGAGCGGGCGACTGGGCCGACGCTGTGAGTGAGGAGCAGGCGAGCGCTGAAGCCGCTAACAGAGCACGCAATCTGTTGAAGCACTTGCAGGTCTTCTCGTGGACCATGGACGGCTTCGATATGTTTTCTGACATGGTTCTCCGGGGAAGCCACACTTTGAGCAACGACTCGGTCAGTCGCCGCCGATCTATTGGCAGACCACCGGGATTATAGCGACTGAGAGGAGACAACGACTAGGCGAAGTGACGGCCGGCGGCGAAGCCGAGCCACACTGCCGCGTAGCCGATAACTACGCTCAGGATGATGTTGAGAAGCGCGACCCCGGGAAAGCCGTCCTGCACTGCGTGAAAGGACTCCAGTTCAAAGGTGGAGAAGGTCGTATACGCGCCGATGAATCCGATGGGCACTGCATAGCGCCAGGCGGAAGGGACTGCGGACCGCGCATCGAGAAAGGCCACAATGAGGCCGACCGCGAAGCATCCGGAAATATTCACCGCGAATGTACCGTAAGGAAAACGCGAGCCGAGGCGCTCGTAAAGCCACACCCCCACGGCGTAGCGGGAGATGGCCCCAAGCGCGCCGCCGAGGCCTATCCATAGGTACTTCATTCGGTGGCTTACCTTTCTATTTCAATTCGGTTCCGTTTAGCTTGGATTAACGTTCGGTTTAGGTCAAGTCACCACGGGATGCGCGGAGATTTGGCCCAAAGCTCACGGGGCCGTTTGCCGTGAGTCAAACTATGAGTCCATCCTGCAAGACGCCTCGTCTCAACTATTTTGAGCACCTGATCGCATACTGATAAGCGAAATACATCTAGCCGGGCTATGAGCTGTAGTTTGAGGGAAACCCTGACGTGACAAGATCGTCTGCACCAGTCGCCGAACAAATCAGTGCGTCCTATCATGACCATGTCAATCCGCAGTGGGTGCGGCTGCTTAGCCTGCTAGAGATGGACGCGCGCTACGTGAGTTGCTGCGGCGAGCGGCTGCACACCGACGACGGTCGCACGATTCTAGATTTTCTTTCGGGCTATTGCGTTTACAACACAGGACATAATCACCCGCGCATCGTCGATGCCCTGCATGAGGAGTTGGACCGCAACGGTCCATCAATGTTGCAGAGTCATGTAGCCGAGACGGCTGGCGAGCTGGCTGAGGTGCTCTGCCGACGGGCTGGTGGACGGATGGAGAAGGTTTACTTCTGCAGCTCGGGCAGCGAGGGAGTGGAGACGGCGATCAAATTTGCCCGCGCCCATACCGGTCGCGATGGGCTGCTGGCCGCACGCGACGCCTTCCACGGCCTGACCTGCGGTGCGCTTTCGCTGATGGACAACAGCTTCTGGTCGGGCGGCTTTGGACCGCTGCTGCCGGGGGTTGGCTTCGTAGACTTTGGAAATTTGGCGGCCCTGGAACGCGAGCTCGCGACGAAGAAATACGCCATGTTTATGGTTGAGCCGTTGCAGGGCGAAGGCGGCATTGTGCTTCCGCCCGAGGGGTACCTGCACGGCGCTCAGGCGCTTTGCCGGAAATACGGTACGCTCTTCGTGACAGACGAAGTGCAGACAGGGCTTTATCGAACCGGAACCTTTCTCGCTGGGCACCAGTTTGGACTTGACCCCGATATGGTAGTGCTGGCGAAGGCGCTCAGCGGCGGACTCGTTCCCGTCGGTGCGGTGCTCATGACCGACCCGATTTACGAATCAGTTTACAGTTCTCTGCGGCGGGCGATCGTTCACACCTCAACGTACAGCGAGAATACGCTGGCGATGCGTGCCGGTTTGACCACGCTGCAAGTGCTTGAGGATGAGGAGCTGGGAGATCGCGCACTCTCAATGGGACAGCGTTTTCGCGAACAACTACGCGAGGCGCTGGCTCCGTTCGAAATGGTGTCGGAGGTGCGCGGGCGCGGGTTCCTCAGCGGCATTGTCTTTGGCGCCCCCCGCTCTCTGCGCCTTCGACTATCGTATGAGACGTTCACCCGGATCCACCCGGCGCTGTTTGGGCAGATGCTGGTGATGCGGATGTTCCGCGACCACGGGATTCTCACTCAAATCTGCGGAAATAATTTCTCAGTGCTCAAGGCCGCGCCGCCTTTGAATGCCGAGGAAAAAAGTCTGGACGCCTTTGTGCGTGCCATCACCGAGGTCATGGAGCAGGTGCATTCTTCGCGGCGCTTCTGGTCAGATGCCCTTACACTGGCGGGTCGGGCCATCAAAATCTAGCTGCACTCCCGCTCAGCCACGATCCACGCGCGCGGTACCATTGGCAGACTGATCCGCGTGCCCAAACTCCTAAGGAACGAATGAAAATTGTTTCAACTGCAACTGCTTATCCTCCTTACTACTTCACTCAGCGGGAAGTCGTCGACGCCCTGAAGACTTATTGGGACAAGGGGATGGAGAACTCCGCAGTGCTTGAGCGCCTGCATTTCAGGACCGGTGTCGATGGAAGGTATTTTTCGCGGCCACTTGAGGACTACTACGCGCTCGACACCTGGGGCAAGACGAACAACGTCTGGGTCGAGACTGCTGTTGATCTTGGCGAAAAAGCAATCGATTGCGTGCTTAAAACTGCTGGGGTCGCTCGCGATCAGGTGGATGCTCTATTTTTTGTCACTGTAACCGGAGTTGCCAGTCCATCGATCGACGCCATGCTGGTCAACCGGATGCGGCTCAACCCCAACATAAAGCGAACGCCCATCTTCGGGCTGGGTTGTGTCGCCGGGGCCGCCGGGATCGCCCGCGCGGCAGATTACGTAAAGGCTTACCCAGACCAGGTCGCAGTTCTGCTTTCGGTAGAGCTTTGCTCGCTGACCTGGCAGCGCGACGACCTTACCGTGGCAAACCTGATCTCTTCGGGGCTGTTTGGCGATGGCGCGGCGGCAGTGCTCATTGCGGGTGTGGACGTAAAGCTGCCGCCGACGACTCATGTCGGCCCTCGCATTTTGGCGAGCCATCAGGTTTTTTATCCAGATACACACGGCGTAATGGGTTGGGATGTCTCGGAAAAGGGCTTCCAGATCGTCCTTTCACCCGACGTTCCTAAAGTCGTGCGCGAAAACCTGGGACGCGATGTGGATGGTTTCCTGGCGAAGCAGGGTCTGACGCGTGCCGATGTCGGTACCTGGATCATGCACACCGGCGGCCCCAAGGTGCTTGAGGCCTGCGAAGAGGCTCTGGGTCTGATGGACGGCGAGCTTCAGGTTTCGTGGGACGCTTTACGCAAGGTAGGCAACCTTTCTTCGGCTTCCGTCTTGGTGGTGCTGGATGAAGTCATGAGGAACCGCAGGCCTCCCCCGGGGACACGCAGCATCCTGTCCGCAATGGGGCCCGGGTTTTGTGCGGAGATGATGCTGCTTGAATGGTGAGCATGTTCACGTTGGGCCGGAGGGCTTTGCTTTGAACGGTGGTTCGTGGGACGCGAGCGTCTGGGATGCAATTGTTGTTGGCGGCGGACCGGCTGGGCTCGCGGCGGCAATAGCGCTTGGCCAGCGAGGGCTGCGGGTCATGGTTGCCGAGGCGCTGACTCCGCCGATCGATAAGGCGTGTGGTGAGGGGCTCATGCCCGATTCGCGCTGCGAGCTTGCCCTGCTTGGTTTGGAACTGGATGCATCGGACGGTGCAGAATTTCAGGGCATTCATTTTGCCAGCCGCGAGCCGGGGCGCGAGCACACCGTTACGGCAGACTTTCCTTCCGGCGTCGGGCTGGGCATTCGCCGACCGCAGTTGCACTCCAAAATGATCGCCCGTGCGCTTGAAGTAGGAGTAAGTCTCGCGTGGGGTTCGCGCGTCGAGCTGCGTGAGGGAGAACGGCTCCGCATCAACGGCGAACCCACGACGTATCACTACCTGATTGGAGCGGATGGCCAGTCCTCGCGGGTGCGCAAGTGGGCTGGACTCGGAAATGGAAACCTCATCAGCAGACGCTTCGGCTTTCGTCGCCACTACACGATCACGCCCTGGAGCCGCAACGTTGAAGTGCATTGGGGCCGCCGCGGACAGGCCTACGTGACCCCTGTGGGGGATGAAGAAGTTTGCGTTGCGACCATGACGCGTGTGCCAGGCCTGACGATGGACAGCATTCTCGACGAGATTCCTTACCTGCGCAGCCGATTGGGGGACGCTGCTGTCAGCAGCCGCCCAAGAGGGTCGATCACCACGACTCGGCGACTCGACCGCGTCACGATTTGCAGCGATTTGACCGGCGAGGTTGCGCTGATCGGCGACGCGTCAGGCTCAGCCGATGCGATCACCGGTGAAGGTCTGGCGATGGCCTTCCGGCAGGCGCTTTTGCTGGCTGAATCGATCGCGCCTTATGGTGGTGGAGGCGACCTGAACAAATATCAAGCGGGGCACGGGGCAATTCTAAGAATGCCGCAAACCATGGCGCGCATCATGCTGGCCATGGACCGCTCTACTTGGTTTCGCCGCCGCGCCATGGCTATGCTGGCTGCCGACCCCGACCTCTTCGCACGCATGCTGGGCGTTCATATCGGACAAGAATCGCTTCAGAGTTTTCTACTGCGGCGCGGTCACCAGGTGGGCTGGCGGCTGCTGACACCAGCTGTCTTCCGCGATGTTGCCGCCTAGATTCGGAGAGAATGCGGCAAGGCCAAATCACCGCTGATGTCGTGAACGGTAATTTGAGAGGTAAAAATTTGATTTCCGCGAAACGCTCGACCAGAACTGGAAGACCCGGCTTCCCCGCCGGGCGCGTCTTGAGCTGCGTCGTCCTGTATGTAGCAATCTCCGGGAGCGTCGGAGGCATGGCATGCGGCCAAAGCGCTGCCCCACCGGATCCGACGGCCAAGCCCCACCAGATGACCATTCATCTCGATCCTGCCAAGAGCAAAATCGAGTGGGTGCTGCACGACTCCCTCCACACGGTGAACGGCACCTTTCAACTCAAGGGCGGGCTGATCACATTCAACCTTGCGACAGGGGTTGCCGACGGAGAACTGCTCGTCGATGTCGCGACCGGCGCCAGCGGCAATGCGACCCGCGACAACAAGATGAAGACCCAGGTCCTGGAGAGCCAGAAGTTTCCGACCGCGTTCTTCCATCTAACCCTGGTGACGGGCGCGAGCAAACTCGGTACTGCCGGGCCGGGTACGACACAGCAACTGACTATCAAGGGCACGCTGAATATCCACGGCGCAGACCACCCGCTCACGCTCAAGGCGGACGTCAAGGCAGACGGTTCGATCCTGACCGCGACGACCCACTTCGCAATCCCCTACGTGGCATGGGGGATGCGCGACCCAAGCATCATGCTGGTTCGCGTGAGTAAGCAGGTCGATGTGACAGTGATTGCCCAGGGCGCGATCGAAAAGGCGCCTTAGCCGCAGCCAGCTACATCGTGAACTGGTGTACGGCGTCCCAGACGTACGTTCCCAGGATTGCCGTCGACAGCAGGCACGTGATGGCAGTCGCCACGCGCACAAACGGCTGCAACCTCGACAGCCGGACCATCAATGTCGCCTGGTCCTGTTCATGGTTGCTGGAAGACTCGTCGAGGTAAATCTGGTCACCCTCGTAACGGGTAAGGGTCCCACGGTAGCCTAGGAGTATCAGCAGACTCGCAGTAACGAGTGCCCACATGGTCCACAACACTGACATAATCGCCATAAAACACCCCGGGTCTTTGTGATGGAACGGCTCCCGGCGTCGCGCCTTGACGCTTCAGATCGTGCCGGGCATGCGGGGTCGTCCCGAAAGCATATTAGGCCGCTTTTGGGAGAGTTGCAAAGGGCTTCCAAACTTTATTCACTCTCCTGACCCCTGCAAAAGCCCTTCCGCCGCATCCATGCAAGAGGCGACCTTTGCCGAAGCGCGAACGGGGCGGATCGTTTAGCTAATGGCTCAAGCCGGAAAAGAATCAGGAACGGAGAACGGCATGAATATGTCTGCAAACTCAAAAAAGTCGAACACATTTAGATTTGGTATCTCCCTCGCGGCACTCCTCGCGGCCGCCGGGCTTGTAGCATGCACTAATTCGCAACCGCAGTCGCAGCAGCAGGAGGACCAGCACCTGCAGCAGCAGGCGGAGAAGGCCACGGAACAAGTCAAGGCGGACGCCAAGGTCGCTGCCGCCGAAGCCAAGGTTGCAACGGCGAACGCCGGCCGCCAACTCAAGGACATCGCCAAAGGCGTACGTCAGGGGCTGCACAATGGGTCTGACAATGCGGGATCGGACAGTGCATCGGGCAATACGGGAGCCGGAGACGGCAAGCCGAGTGCGGGGCGCATCGACATCAATTCCGCTTCTCAGGACGAACTGGCCGCATTACCAGGCGTCAGCTCTTCAAAAGCGCAGGAGATCATCAATGCACGTCCCTATGGCTCTTCGCATGACCTGGTCGCCAAAGGCGTGATGAGCGAGTCGCGTTACGAGAGGATTGCTCGCAGGATTACCGCTCGTTGAGATTCCCTTTTGAATGGAACTGCCAATAAGCCGCATAATGCGACTTCGTTGACGATGGCACATCAAACAGACCGTACACTTTAGGTACGCCTCCGCACGGCTCATTGCTTGTATGGCTAACGGGGCGGCGCTACACTAGTAAGGGACTTCTTGTAACGGATTTTTTTGCGGAGGATTGAACAATGGCGACTACGATGAATGCACTCCAGGAAACTCCCGTCGGTGCTCCACCGGTTGAGGTGAAGCCGCCCCTCTCGCTGACCCCTTCGGCTGTGGTCAAAGTTCGCGAGATCATGACGACCCAGGATCCGATTCCGGTAGGACTGCGCATTGGCGTGGTGGGTGGCGGCTGCTCAGGCTTCCAGTATTCAATGTCTTTCGAGAACCAGGCGGGGATGATGGACAAGGTCCTCAACTTCGAGGGTCTCAAGGTATTTGTGGATGCTACCTCGGCCATGTATCTCAACGGCTGCGTCGTGGACTACGTTGAAACGCTCGAAGCCGCCGGATTCAAGTTTGAGAACCCCACCGTCAAAAGCACCTGCGGTTGCGGCTCTTCCTTCAGCGTCTAGTCCAGAGGATTTGAGAAAGCCCCGCTTGGATGCGGGGCTTTTCTACGTTCAGGAGTTCTTCGCCGGGGGTCGTTCTACGCAACGCCTGCCGAGCTGTTTTAGCCGCTCGACGGTTGCAGTTGTAGGCACGGAACGGCAAAGCGCTTCGTGAGCGTCGCCGGCGGAGCGCGGCTCCTTCAC
>DASWUZ010000062.1:0-4600 GCA_036401395.1 Acidisarcina sp. | reverse complement strand
ACAATCGCTTCTTGATGAGGCCAATCGCGAGGTGCGTGATGTCGATGCCGATCCAGCGGCGGTTAAGACGCTGCGCCACTTGTACAGTGGTGCCGCAGCCGCAAAATGGATCGAGTACGAGATCGCCTTCGTTGGAGCTTGCCTCAATGACTCGCCTGAGCAGCGCTTCCGGCTTTTGAGTCGGGTAGCCTAAACGTTCGGCAGCGTGAGCAGAGATAGGTGGAATATCAACCCAGATGTCCGAAACGGCTGCTCCGCCAAGCTCATCCGCGAACCATTTCAGACGGGGAGTCCCGTCCTTTTTGGACGGCCAGAACACCAATCCCTTTTTGTCCAGTGCATCAAGTCGCGCTTGTACGGAGCCATCTTCAACTCCTATTGCTTGTAACACTTTTCCTGGCAGCGCCCAATGACGCTTGACTCTTGTGGGATCCACGTCTCTCCAGGGTTTTCCGCTCTCCCCATTCCGCACTCCCGACCCTGTAAGGCTTATCGCGGCAAACCTTCGTCCAGAGGGCTCATCGATCTGCCGAAAATGCTTTTCAACATAAGCCGCATCAATATCAAGCCTCGGAGACGTCCAGTTAAGCCTGGGGCCTCGCGAATAGAACAAGATCACGTCATGTATCGGGCCGTACCGCTTAGATGAGCCATGTGAAAAGGTACGCTTCCAGATAATCTCATTCTTGAAAAATTGTGGCCCGAAGACCGCATCCATGAGCATCTTGATGTAGTGGCTGGCAGTCGGATCGCAGTGCAGATATATCGAGCCGTCCTCTTTGAGAACACGCCGTAACTCGACAAGGCGCGGCGCCATCATGGCGAGGTAGGCCATAACATCGCTTGCGCCAAGGAAGGTGCGAAAGGCGCGCATGGCATCGGCGACCCGGCCACCGCGCTCGACGATTAGTTCGTATGAGCGCTCGGCGTCGATGTTCCATTCCCAGGTGTCTTCAAAGGCGCGGAATTGAGAGCTGGAGCGGGAGCCGTCTTTCTCGGCGAAGAGTACGTTGTAATCCTGGCGGGAGTTGAAGGGCGGATCAAGATAGATGAGGTCGACGGACTCGTCCTTCACGTAGCGCTGGAGGACTTCGTAATTATCGCCGTAGTAGAGCTGGTTCTTTGCGGTGGACACTTGTGGGCTGAGGTTAGCACAAGACTTAGCGCGAGGCGATTCACCTCTGGAACATGTGACCCGCCACAGCAACTATTCGGTATTGGATGGATGCAATGTCAGTGGATAGGGCCCGGGGGGAAGTTTTGGGGTTGGGGTTCAAGGGCCAGGGTGCCGAAGGTTTGTTCGTACTGCGCGAGGTTTTGGCCTAGTACGTTCCATAGGGCCTTGGCTTGCTGCGGGCTTAGGAAGATGCCGGCGGTGTTTTGGATGTTGACCTGTTCGGGGGACTCCTGGCTGGCGGTGCCGAAGATGAGGAGGAAGTCCCATACGCTGACACGGACCTGGACGCTGTTGGCGTAGGTTTCGCGGTAGTCGGGGGTTTGTGTGAGGGCGATTTTGGGCTGAGGAGTGATGGGGTTCATATCCTCTTTAGGATAGGCCTTTTTAGGGTGGGGCACTGGCTGGATCGTGCGAATGTGGTGTAGACGAAAAATCCAGGATTAGGGGACAGCGCCGGGAATTCGTCCGATGATGACGATATACGCCCACCGCGATGAGTGGGAACACTAAAAACTCTCCCGCCAAGTAGCTCTGATGAGCTAGGTCAAGAATGGGCATTCATGCCCCGGTTTGAGCCTCGTCGGGCACTCAACCTTCCGGCACTTCGGGAACCGTGAAACTCCCGCCAATCACGAAAAAAGGGCCAGCAGTTGAAAACTTGGCATCACAAACCCCGCGCCAAATGCACTTCGGGCAAACTATTCCACTCAACCACCCACAATTTCCTGCACAGGCCAACACCCTGATTGTGGATCGGGTGGGGAACCCGTCACCGCTCCGCCCACCCCACACCGCCCTTCCACCTTTTGCAAATCCGGGGGACTACTTTTCTAAATCGCGCCCATCTCTAAGACCCCGCAAAACAGCCGCTTGCCGCGTCTTCCACTTTTCCAACGCGAACGATGACGATGACGATAGAAGTAAAGAGATAAATAACTAAATATTCATTCCCAATCATCGTTGGCTTTTGCATTTGCTTCTGCGCCGAAACAGGTACCGGGCAATCTGGTCCCAACCGTGAGAATGTGGACGGTTCGTTCCGGCACTCCAGCCATCACTCAGGAAACAAATCGCGTCTTCCACCACCGTACCCACTTTTCCGCAGCGCAAGGAACGCTATTTAACACTAGAATGAAGCGGTCTGCACTCCCTACTTACCACGGCGGCGCCAACGTGGCAGGGTCAACGCAGCAGAGTTTGCAAATCAGAATTAAAGGGGCTAGAACCATGCCTGGAACAGTTTCCGGAGTAGAAATGGAAATCGAGAAACCCGCGATAGCGAGCGCGAACAACGCATCCATGGAGATCACCGTTAGCCGCCAGGAACTCCTCCGCGAGCTCACCGCTACCCAGAGCGTTGTCGAGCGCAAGACCACCATCCCCATCCTCTCGAACTTCCTCATCGAGGCGGCCGACGACCGGCTCACCATCACCGCCACCGACCTCGACCAGAGCATCAAGACCTCGTGCGCCGCCAAGGTCAAAAAGCCCGGAGCCTGCACCATCCCTGCCCGCAAGCTCTACGACTACATCAAGCTGCTGCCCGACGGCGACATCTCGATCAAGCTCATGGACAACCACTGGGTCCAGATCCGCTCCGGCCGCTCCAACACCAAGATGGTCGGCATGGCCCGCGCCAACTTCCCCCAGGTCCCTGCCTTCCCGGCCAACAGCGTCACCTCGATCCCCGTCGCCTCGCTCAAGGGCATGATCAGCAAGACCATCTTCGCGATTTCGAACGAAGAATCCCGCTACACCCTCAACGGCGCGCTGCTCATCCTCAAGGCCGAGAGCCTCGCCATGGTCGCCACCGACGGCCACCGCCTCGCCCACATCGAAAAGGCCGGCGAGACCCTCACCAACATCAGCGGCGAAAAGAAGACCCTCATCCCCCGCAAGGCCCTGCACGAGCTGCAGTCGTTACTTTCCTCCGCCGAAGAAGAATCCGTCGAATTCGCCGACGACGAGAACACCCTCTTCTTCCGCATCGGCCACAGATTGCTGACCACCCGCAAGCTCACCGGCCAGTTCCCTAATTATGAAGCCGTGCTGCCCCGTGAAAATAACAAGTTCGTCGTCCTGCGCAGCGAAGATCTCATGAGCTCCATCCTCCGCGTGGCCCAGTTCGCCGACGAACGCTCCGGCGCAATCAAGATTCGCCTGGAGCAGAATGAAGTAAAGATTTCGTCCTCCTCGACCGACTCCGGCGAGTCAGAGGACACCATCGAGACCCCCTACAACTTCGACGCCATCGTAGTAGGCTTCAACTCCGTCTACCTCACCGACTTCCTGAAGGCAGTAGGCAACACCGGGGAAGTCCGCCTGGAATTTAAAGACGCGCAGTCGGCTGGGCAGATGCGGCCTGAAGACGCCAGCGATGAATTCAAGTACCGCTACATCATCATGCCCATGCGCATCTGAGTGCTCCGCGCACGGCGAATCGCGCCTTCGGCGCTGGTAGTAAATGAAAGGCGTGGAGGCATCCGCGCCTTTTAAACCTGCGCTTGGTTAATACTTAAGCGGTTATATACTCCGCGCGTAGTCGCATGCGGGATCGCGGTGAGAAAGTGTTATCAGCGATTTGAATGAATAGAGTCAGAGGTGACATTGTGGCAGAACCGAAAGAACCCCGGAGCCATGGAGAGGACAAGGTCTTGCTTTCTGTGGTGGTCGCTAGTTACAGTCTCGTTGCCACAGGAGTAGCTCTTATCATCTTCGGCGCGATGACCAAGAGCGGAATTGCAAGAAGCATAACTGAAGCATTTGGGTCCACTATCGCGGCAGCCTTCTTGCTTAGCATCTTTTACGAACACTTTGCCCATGAACTTTTGATGCGAGAGTTCTCAAACCGAGTTCGTGCGGTAGTTCAAGAAGAACGCGCAAATCTCCGGGTCAGAGCATCTGGGATCGTTGACATCAGTCTGGGTGACTATCGAAACGATATCATCCCAATGTTTGCATGTGCCGAGGCAGAAATATGGATATGCAAGACTTGGATTCCTCCGGGAGATGTGGAGTGCGTCAAGGCGGGCCTCGAGCAGGCGTTAAGTGGGAATAGACGAATTGCGGTAAAGATATTATGCCTAGATCCAGCTTCACCTTTAGCAGCCCAAAGATCTCGTGATATGAAGCTTGGAGCGGACGAGGGTGCGGGAGACAAGCAAGGAAGTAAACGGGTCGCCGAAGGCTTGGACCAGATTATGGGTTTTTGCAAGGAAAAAAGGCTATACCAGCACGTCGAAGTCAAAGTTTATGGTAACTTGCCAGCGCTTTCGCTCTACGCCAATGACGATACTGCATTGATTGGATGGTATTGGATGGGCAACGAAGCATTTGATGGGCCAGTATTGGAAGTCAAAGGGAAAGAGGAGACGGGTCGGAGTGCTGGGAAGGAGGAACATGTTCTGAGTGCGCGCGCGCGCA
>DASWUZ010000061.1:0-18010 GCA_036401395.1 Acidisarcina sp. | reverse complement strand
ATCGCGTGGCTGCACCGCGAAGATTACGCTCGCGCCGGTATCCGCATGTTGCCGGTCGTTCAGCCTGACGGATGGTCGACCGTGATTGAAGCGCTGACCTACGCGGTGCTCATGATTCCGGTGAGCCTGCTGCCGGTTTATCTGCACAGCGCCGGGAAAATCTATGGAGTGGCCGCGGTGCTGCTTGGATTCGTCTATCTGAGTTATACGATACGATTCGCACGCATTATCAAGGCAAGAAGCCCCGTAGAATCGCGCATGTACGCGCGCGACCTGCTCAAGATCAGCGTGATTTATCTGCCTCTGCTGCTCACTGCGATGATGCTGAATGCACTCGGCCCCAAATGATTGAGACAACTGCGTCGCCGTCGGCGTCAGCCACGAGGCTCCCCATCATTGCCATCGTCGCCGTGAGCGCGGCCGCGGTGAGCTTCCTGCTATGGCTGCTTTACGTTCATCATCCACCGAGCAGCTTCGCGGACCGCCTAAACTTCTTGCCCACACTCAACGCCGTGTTGAACGGCCTGAGCGCCATTGCCCTGGTCACCGGCTACTCCTTCATTCGCAGGCGCAGGATCGCCGCGCACCGCGCTTCGATGATGACCGCATTTGCCTTTTCATCGTTGTTTCTCGTGAGCTACATTCTGAATCACGCCCTGCACGGCGACACGCTCTATCCCGGCCATGGAACGATCCGCACGGTGTACCTCAGCATCCTCGCGTCGCATGTGCTGTTGTCGGTCATCGTGCTGCCAATGGTGCTGACAACTTTTTTCTTCGCGTTGACAAACCGCTTGCCGCAGCACCGGGGGCTTGCGCGTTTCACTTTCCCCATCTGGCTCTATGTGTCGGTAACGGGCGTTGTGGTGCGGGTCATGCTGGCGCGGGCCCTTTAGTGGACGTCATGATTGTCCCGCGAACTCCAGGCCGCGACGAGGCCAATCGACAGATAGAAGGTCCGCAAGACGACGGCACGCGGGAACTGCTTCGTTGGGGATTCAGCACCCTGGCAGCGGGTGTTGTCGCAGCGCTCATAACGAAGTTTGTCTTCGGCGGCATTGGCCGACAGGGACCGCATACTAACAGCGGCTGGCTGGCACTCATGGTGGCTATGATGTGCCTGCCTTTCGGGTTTATGTTGACCCTGCTGGGTGCCGCCAAGTGGCTCCGCAACTACCGCGACGACCGCTAATTTATTTTCTTAACGCCAAAATTTAGCTCTACATGAGCGCCGCATCAACGTCCGGCAGGTGCAGCCGCATCACCTACACCGCCCGGCTGCATCACAACTCCGTCGAACCTCGAAGCGCCAATAAGCCGTCCATCCAGCCATTTCACTTGATGGATATTCCACCCGCCATCCCACCACTTCCAGGTCTTGTCGCTGGTATCGATGGCAAAGATCAAGTTCGACTGCCAGGACGTTAGCAGCATTCTCTTCTGGCCGGGGTCGTAGGTGAGTCCGCTGATACCGGCAGTGGGTAACCCCTTCAAGAGTTGCCACGTATCGCCCTTGTCGTCGCTGTAGAAGGCACCCTCGCGGCCGCCAATCCAAAGCTGCCCAGAGGGAGTAATGGCGAACGCCTCGACGGAAGTCAGTGTGCCGGGAACCAGACTTTGCCACGTAGCGCCTCCATCTTCCGAGCGCATGATAGTTAGCCTAGACGCCGCATAGACCACAGGGCCCGAAGCACCTACGAACCCATAATTGACGCCCGGCTGCGGCACTGGAGGAGGGACTATTGCAATGGCCGCTTTTGAATGATGTGATTTCGAGGTGACCGGCTTTTCAGGGGTTTTGGCCGACAGGAGGACCGGCTGACCCGTACTTGCCTGCCAGGTGACGCCTTTATCGCTGCTCTCGTATAGGCCCGCGGAAGTGGCGGCAAACCAGACCTCACCTTCCAAGGCAAGCGCGTTCACGCGGCTTTCTATGAGCATGGGAGGTCCGGCCTTCGCAGCCTTTTTCGGTTTATTGTCTGACTTCAGCCCAGCGCCCGGTCCGGCTGGTATAGACGCTGCGGCCTCTCCATGCTTTGTGGCGCTCTGCTTGCTTGTGCCGTGCTTTGAACTCGTCAGCTTTGTTTGGTGTTTGCCGGGATTAACCTCCGGCTTTGGCTGATTGGTACTCACAGCGGTAATCGTCCCATTGCGCTCCCAGACTGTTCCATTCCAGCGGAAGAGCCCGTGGTTCGTACCCGCGAAAATCGTTCCGTCGCCCGCCTCAGCCAGACTGAAGACGTCCAGACCTCCGAGTCCGGCGCTCTGCTGCTTCCAGTGCGTGCCGTCATCCCCGGAGACGAATACACCACCATAATTCTTGTCATTGAGCACCCCCGCATAGACCATGTGTGGAGTACGAGAGTCGATAAGCAGCGCCTGGACCTGCCGCTGTGAAAAGCCGTCATTGGAATCGTGGAAGGTCACGCCCGAATCATCGCTCATCAGCACTCCGCTGCGGTCGGTCGCCATAAGAACATGCCTGGGATTGGCGGGATCGATATATACATCGTTGACCACCACATCCGGGCCCGTGAGCCGCGCCCACTGACCGCCGGCATTCGTAGTCTGGTAGAGGCCCTCGGTCGTGCCTGCGTAAACCACGTTTAGATTGACAGGATCCTGCATGAGGACCCGCGTGCGCCGTGCAGTGGCAGGAATGCCCTGCACCTTGATAAAGTTTTCCCCGGCATCGAGACTTTTGTAGATGCCGGAACAGGCGCTGGCATAGATCGTTGCAGGCTCCTTTGGATCGACAATGATCGAGAAAACGTCGGAGTCGTCGATCACACCCTGCTTGATGGTGTGCCAGGTTGCGCCGCCATCCGTGGTCTTCCAGGGCAGGTGCCATGTGCCGGCAAAAATTGTATTCGGGCCGGCCGGATCTATCGCAATCGACTCTACTTCGTGAAGCTCCTTACTTCCCTCCGGGCTGATCAGGCTCCAGTGTTCGCCGTGGTCCCGGCTTCGATAGACACCTGTCAAAGTGCCCGCCACAAAGACCCGCGAATCAGACTTCGCCTCAGAGAGGCCGCGGACCGACTGTCCTTCCATGTCCTTGGCTGCCGCCCAGGTCACGCCGGCATCATGGCTTATCAGGAGCGATCCACCGGTTCCGTTGAATACCCATGCGCCTACCAGGATTGTCTTAGGATCGGCAGCATCGACGACGATGCTGTCGATCACGAGGTTGTCATCTTTTGATAGCTTGGCAAGCCGCTTCCAGCTCGTCCCGCCATCCACTGATTGGTAGAGCCAGCTGCTCACTGTGCCGAGATAGAGGTGCTTCGAATTGCCCGGGTCGGCAGCGATCCTGCGCGCGTCGCCCCCGTAAGGGCCGATGGTGGGCCAGGGTGCATCCGCCGCATAAGTATGGATCGGATTGCCGGCACACCCGAGGACTGCAAGGACAAGGCAGCAAAGCAAGAATTTCATCTGTGTCATAGGGTCTTCATTCATTTGGAAGGGTGAGCTGGAGATTTCTTGGCTTCTGAGGTGGCTTGTTCAATTCATCAGTGCGGAAGGCCATAGCAACGCAGAGAAAAGGCCAGCTGTGAATCCAGCTGGCCTTTCTCGCGCTGATCGAAGCAGGCTGTTACATGGCCTTCTTGTGTTTATGGTGATGATGTTTCTTCATCTTCACCGGTGCGGTACGTGACTGGGCCTTGACCATCGACTCATCAACGGCCGTGGTGCCAGGATTGTCCGTGTCGAACATCGCGCCCGAGGGTACAAGGTAGCTTTCCACTTCCTTGGTTCCCTTAGTTCCGGTCTTCACGGTCACTCTGGAGGCATCGACGCCCTGCTCGGTGGTCAGATATGCCTTGGTGTTGACGGCGCGCTGAGCAGCCAATTCAGGCTTCTCGTCGGAACCGGCTTCACCGACCACTACGATAGTGGCATCCGCCTGACCCTTCGCACTCAGAGCAACGCTGTCAAGGCAAGCCTTGGCTTCGTTGTCTACGCGCGCTGGACGCTTGGTGTCACGCTCGAAGTTGATGGTGCACAAGGCGGACGACTTGGGTGCGGGCGGAGGCGGAGGCGCTTCCACGCTGACCATAGTCGTAGCCGACGCAGTCTGCCCTTTATCGTCAGCCGTATTGCAGGTGACGGTTATAGAGCCCGACGGAGCGCCAGTGGTTGATAGAGTGGCTGTGGTTCCGGTTCCGCTGATCTGGCCAGCAGAGGCGGAGTAGGCGTAGGTCAGCGGACGGTTCTGAGGACTTACGCCCGTTGCGGTAATCGTTGAACTGTCACCCGGCTTGACGGTAGTCGGATTTGCAGAGCAGCTCACTGTAGGTGGCTCGAATGGCTTGACGGTAACTGTCCCCGTGCAGTCGGCAAACATGCCCGGCTTCTGGCCCTCCGAGACGTGGCCGGTAATCGTATAGGTTCCCGGGGCCGTGCTGCTGGTGTCGATGGTGCCGGTGGCGGAGTCACCCTTTACCGTCACACCCTGCGCCGTCCAAGTATAAGTTGCCGTCTTCTTGGGATTCAGGTTGGTGGCTGTGCCAGTAACTGTGACCGGATCGCCGGGGAAGACCGAAGTGGGGCTGACCGTGCAGGAATACATTACTGGGGGTGGGGGAACGATAGAGCCGATATGCCACAGAAGTCCGGAACTCAGACGGGCTACGTTTGAATTCAACCGGCCCCCGAAATGAGTAGAGTTCCCAGGGCCGTAATCGATATGGAAATACTCGTAATCAGCCTGGAAAAGGCGCAGTCCGAGATGATGGTTGAAGAACGGGAGATCGTAGTCCATACCGCCGCCAGCCGTCAAAGCCACGCCATAGGTGTAGGGCTGATGGTCAGGGCCACCGCCGTAAACCGTTCCACCAAGAGCGTGGACGAAGGGAGTGAAGCCAAGATCGGTAGGATACCGTACGATTGGGCCGATCTGACCGGTATAGAAGTGGTCGGACGGGGCAACCGAATTATTGCTGTCTGGATGGGCGCCAAATTCAAACTGCCCGCCAAAGTAGCGGTTCACAAAATAGGCTGCGCTGCCAATTGCACCGTAATCGATTGCCCGGAGGGTGTAGGGAGTGGGCGTGGTGCCTAAGCAATACTCGCAGCCACCTCCGCCGTTCGGGGTGATTACCGTACCGTGGGGCGCGAGATAGGAATAGCCCGCGAACAAATCGATGCGCGAGATTGGCGCTGCCACAGGCGCCATAGGCGCCGCAGGCTTGGTGGTTGTGGACGCGTCCTGCCCCAGCAGACTCATAGAGCCGAGCCCTACGGAACAAGCTACAGATAGAATTCGTCCCATCGTGCGAATCGAACGAGAATGCATGCGTGTCTTCCTCTCCAACAAAAACATTAAACCACTGTTGCAGTACAAACCTTAAGTTAGACCGGTAGCGCTGTAGGCTACACCTTGACTGAAGAAGGTTTCGCCGGGTCGGGCCGGTCAAGCGTCAACCCAGTCCAGTCCGGCTGCGTGTCGAAGGACAATTATTAGTATTACAAAAACTGCGTAATCAGGCCGAGTCCGTGGCTAATATCTTAGAACGAAAAATTACCCTCGGGTTGCCTACGATTGTACGTAAAAGAGACAACCATACCAACCCGTCCGCAATATAAGTTCTAAAAAGCTCACCAATTTTGTAAACATATGACCTTCTTCGGCTTACTCTGTGCTCTTTGTGATCTCAGAGCAAATCCAGCCAATAAGAGGCAACCTAGTTCTTCATCGGCGAAACCGTGTGTATCTTGAGCGGAGGACATATCGCCAGTCGAGGACCGGGCGGCCCTCTCTGTATTGACTCAGAGGAAAGAGGGAAAGCAGGGTAGCGACCAAGCGCCGCTACTGGAGGTTCAGAGTCCGCTTCAAGGAGCCCCGCTCCCGCTGGATCTTCTCCTGCAACAGCGTAATTGCGTAAAGCAACTGCTCCGGCCGAGGCGGACAACCGGGCACGTAAACGTCGACCGGGATCACCTGATTGACTCCCTGCAGCAGCGCATAATTATTGAATACGCCCCCCGAAGTAGCGCATGCACCCATGGAGATCACCCACTTCGGTTCGGGCATCTGCTGATAGAGACGCTCGATCACGGGGGCCATTTTTTGGGAGACTCGCCCGGCAATCACCATGAGGTCCGACTGCCGCGGCGACGGGCGAAAGACCTCCGCACCGAAGCGAGCAAGGTCAAATCGCGATGCCCCCATGGACATCATCTCGATCGCGCAGCAGGCGAGGCCAAAGGTCATCGGCCACACCGAGTTCTTGCGCACCCAGTTGACGGCAAAATCCAGCGAAGTCAGGATCAACCCCTCAGGCTGCTCAGAGCCGTAGTTGACCTCACGCACCTTCTCACGGTTCTTCAGGCTGCTGTCGAGGGCGCCAAAGAGATACCGGTCAGAACTCAATCCACGCATATATCAATCATACCGCGAGATTGGGGGCCGCCCGGCGCGTCAACGCTGGGTATATTCATCGCCATGAATCAGGAATTCCGGGTAAGCGCCAGCGCCAAGCTCATGCAGGTCCATGCCTACTCGCTCTCCGTCTTCTTCGGTCCGGTAGCGAAACACCGCGTCGATGAGCTTATTCAGGAAGTAGCTGACCGGCAATACAAACCCCAGCAAGGTCGCTGCCCCCGTAAGCTGGGCCAGCATCTGCCCTCCCGGCACACCGCCGGTCAGCGTCCATGTACGCACCGGCAGGGTGCCCGCCAGCCCCAGCGACAGCAATCCCCAGATTCCCGAAACTGCGTGAACGGAAACTGCGCCCGCAGGGTCGTCGATTCCCAGCCGCGTCTCGAAGAACTCCACGGTAAAAATCAGCAGCAGCCCAGCGCCTATCCCGATCAGCACGGCGAAGAAAGGACCCACGAAGGCACAACCCGCACTGCTCGCCACCAGCCCGGCCACCCACCCATTGGCGCTTAGCGAGGAGTCAGGACGGCTGAAGCGCACCTTGGTAAAAACCACGGCAGTCATAGCTGCTCCAGCGGCGCACAGCAGTGTATTGATAGCGACCAGAGGCAGCCCGGTTACTCCGACTCCGTTGAACAGCATCGCCCCCGCGGCGTTCAAGCCGAACCAGCCGGGCAACAACAGAAGACAGCCCAGCACCACGAGAACGATATTGTGGGCCGGAATCGCCGCCGCTACCCTGCCATCGAGCGCAAACTTGGCGCGCCTGGGACCGAGTATCCACGTGATGGACAAGGCGGTCAGCCCGGCGACCGCCTGGATCGTTCCCGCCCCGCCCATATCGACAAAACCTGCACCCAGGCCATGGTTCACGCCGAGTTGCGCCAGCCATCCACCGCCCCACGCCCAGTGGGCAAAAAGAGGGTAGATAATCCCTGCCAGCAGCGCAGTCGAGAGGCAACTTCCGGCAAGTTTCCAGCGATCGGCTCCAGCACTCAAAGGCACCAGTGCAGCCAGCCCGACAGAAAGCATTCCTAACATTGCCGCCAGGGGAGCGCCGGGGGCTATGGGTGGGGTTATCGGCACATCGTCCCGGATAGCGCCTATCCCTCGAAGGAACCAATGGCCCCCGCCCAGCAGGTCCCACGGCTTGCCCCCGAGCATCAGTACATGCGATGGCATTCCCGGATAAGCCTGCCAGGCAAAACCGCAGACCATGAATATAATCGCGGCCACCGCCACAACGCACAGCGAACTCAGCATGGAGTGCGAAGCACTATGGGAACGCCCCAGACCAGCGTTGACCAGCGCCATTCCGGCGATAGCCAGTGGGACCAGCGAGATCATGAAAAAGCAAAGAAGATAAGCTCCACCGCTCATGGACGGGGAGGAAAGCAGCGGAGCAGTCACGAGGGCGGGCGTCATGACCGGCCAATCTCCACAGGAGCCGGAGGCCGGCGCATCGCCAACACCAGGCCGGCAAGCTCTACTCCAAAGCCCGCCAGCAGAAATGCTGTTCTTGAGGAGGTTGCAGGCAGCAGAATGAGCGCGGAAAGTATCAGCCCCCAGCCCGCCAGCAACAGCAGCAGTCCCGCAGTCCTCATTGCCCTCCAGTGTTGCCTGCACACCCGGTAGAAGCGCCCGATGCACTCGGCACCTGTGTTTCAATTAGCGCCTGGCGCTTTTCAATACTACTTCAGGCATAAATCTCAAGAGCACAAACAAGATGCAAACGCCCATGAGCCAAGCTCATGCGTACGCCGGTACAACCAGCTCCGCGATCCAAAGCGCGGCCATCGCGGGTGGCAAGCTTTCCCCGGCAGCCACGCGAGCTACGGCGTCGGCCCGCATACGCTGAAAGACGGGCGCACCATACATACTTCCGTTCGCGCGCATTGCATACCTTTTGCAGAGCTCAGGATCCGTGGTCGCAAAAGCTACGCCTGTCTCAAAGCCGAGTTCGCGGAAAAATTCGCGACCACCGGAGTCCGGCACCCCAAAGAGCCAGGGCTCCGCCCAGGTACTCGGCAAGGCCAGTGGACCGGGCGGTTGCCCTCGCAGCGCGTCCAGCCACTGGCGGTTGGAATAATCCAACACCAGCGAACTCCCGGGAGCCGATGCCCGCACAATTGCACGCAGAGTGGCCCGCACACTGGATTCGGGAAGATACATGCAGACACCTTCCCATATATAAAATGTCTTCTCATCGGGGCGGAGGCCCGCACTACGAAGCACCTGCCTGAGATCATCCCGCGCAAAGTCTATCCGGGCATAGGCGACATTCGAAGGTATGTCGATCAAAGCAGCTTCAAGACGGCGCAGTTTGTACTTTTGGGTAGGCGCGGCATCGACTTCAATCACCCGGCAATCCTTGAGCAGCTTCGCAAAGCGGTAAGCTCGGCTATCAAACCCCGCACCTAGAACAACGACCTGGGTCGCACCAGCCCTCACCGCCTTCTCCATCGCCTCGTCGATAAATCGGGTACGCAGCAGCAGGTAAAAGGTGATCACGACGATCGCCACCACCTCGCTGGCGTCAGAGTAATCCAGGTCATTGATCCTGCTGATGGGGTGTTCGGAGATGAGGGCCAGCTCCTCAGGCCCAATGAGCAGGTCGGCCAGCATGTCCGGGTTGCGGACGGTCGCATCAGGCTCGCGCGATCCGAAAGCGCGCGCTGCCGCTACCAGTATCGAAGTCCTTGATGGCAATGGCTGCCCTGAAGATTCTTCTATCGGACCAGAGTTTTCCTGTGAGATATCAGCGGCCATCGCCGGAGTATAAATCGCCCCGCCCCTGTTGCATCTTTCAAAATGCGGGCTTAAGATTACCGCGACCCGGAGCTCCGACGCGACGCCTGGGACGGTCCACTTGCTACCCGGTCAAGTATGGCCCGCGCCTGCGCCAGTGTAATGTCCAGTGGCACTGGTTTGAATCCGGAGCGCACCTCATGCTGGTGCTGTGACACGGTCTTGAAGAGGACCACCTTCCCCTCGATGTTTACGTCGACCAACTCGGTCTTCCAATGAGTGCCATTCACCGGCCTGCGTTCTATCTCAAACGTGCCCCCCTTTTCAACATGGCCCAGCAGCCCCCACCCGAAGTCGACTCGTTCCATGATCTGACCCTGGAAGTGCAGCATCCGCTTCTCCCGCCGGCTGATCATAAGAGTGCCGGTGAGGGAGTGGAAGATGCGGGCCTCAAAGGTAGGCGGCTTGAAGTACGGATTAGGCGTAAATTTCAGCCGCAGGAAATCGCCGGCCGCTATCGCATCCTGAGGGCCGTCGTACTCGAACAGAAATGCGTCAGGCATCAGCTTCATCAATCGTTGTAGCCGCGCTTCGTCCTGCTCGTACTGCTGCTGTACGCGCGCCTGATCGCTTGCACTCTGCAACAACTGATCGAGCCGCGCATTTTCCTCCCGCTCCTGTACTGGAGTCAGGGGCATGTTGTCCTTCAAGAGCAATCTGTGGATCGGCCCGTGCTTAGTTTCAATCTGTTCAGCAACGATGGATGTGGGGCCCGTCTTCCGGTCGATGCGGTACTCCCAGAAGCTGTCCTGGCCGCGGTCCTGTACCTCGTTATAAAAAACATCTCTCGCCAGGCTCTGCGCAGGCTCCAAAGGCGTCGCCTTTGCCCCCGCAAACGCCGACGGAAAAACCAGGAAGCTCGCTGTAACGCCGATCGCGAGACCCAAAATTTTGGACAACCTGGTGTTCGTGCCTTCGACGACATGCAATCCGTCCCTGCTTCCTGCGGTCTTTCTCATCGTCCCGTCATGCTCCCCATTTTGCTAATCTTCCCCTATCTCTACCGCAGCACCAGTCAACGATAATCGCAGATTAGATGATGAGACACCTCGCCTGAGGAGGCATCCCAGGGATTGTGAATTCAGAACGCCCGGCAATCTGCGCGCTGCCTTTATTAGACTCGCCGGTTGTTACACTAGGCACATGCTGGATGAACTTACGTTTCGCCGCAATGCCGACGTGGCCCTCGAATCACTTAAGCAGAGCCTCATCGTCGCTGAGGAGACCAGCGACTTCGAGGTGGAAGAGCAAAGCGGCGCGCTCAATATTGTCTTTGAAGAGCCGCCGGGAAAATTTGTTGTCACCCCCAACGCGCCAGTCAGGCAGATCTGGATATCCGCGCTGTCTACCAGTTTCAAGCTGGATTGGTCAGAGGAAGCAAATGATTTCGTATTCAGCAAAGGTGAGCAGTTCAAGCCTCTGATTGCACGCCTCATCAACCAGCATCTGGGTTCAGACTCGGTAGTGCTCACCTAGGAGCACGAGAGAATCCCACGGCCACGACACCCAGAAATATCACTCTTTAGGTTGCGGCCGGGTGGCCTGACCCAACGCCGCAGCTGCGCCTAATGCAATCCCCAGCCCGCGGCGACTATCACTGGAAAACATCCGTCTCAAAAGTCCCAATACAGATGGAGGCTTGTCATCAGTCATCTGCTTTTGTTCCTGGGGTTGAGGTAATGACTTTACTACCCGTTCGAGCATGTCCGGATCGATGCCGGCCATTGATTTGCCAAGCAGGATGAGGTTTCGCAGGCCGCGGATCGTCTCCGGCTGCACAAGCGCCGCAGAAACTTCTTCGGCCAGCTTACCGCCCGCAAATAGACCGCCCCGCAACAGATCAAGTGTTCCGGAGTCGTGCATTTGCTGTAGCAGTTGATAGAGAGACAACAATGCGTCCGAATGCTGCAATGGCGCTTCGCGAAGACGCTGCTCATTTCTCTCTCGCGCGCCCTCAGACTGGTTGAGTGCCTTAGGCGCAGGCTTAAACTCTAAGCGCTTAGCCATGATGTTCTCCCCCCGCCGCACCAGCAGTTTGAATTTGCACGAGATCGCTACCCGCTCCGTTTGCCTTGTGTCCTGTTCCGTTGGCTCCGGCGCCGTTCCGGCAGGTCGCATGGGTCTCATCCCAGCTGTGTCCCGGCTCCCTGTACCGGGATTGAGCCCACTTGCGCTCGACCTCTACGCCTTTCTGCGGCGTCCGCTCACCGAATCGGAAGTTTAAGCGCGGTAAAGGACTCGGCCCCTTGTAACGCAGCACCTCCATTTTCACAGCCGTCTCTTTATAAGCGGGCGTGTGAGTTACGGGGTCGGTATGCGTCCCTGTCAGCAGGTTGACCGGCTCTTCTGGATCATTCAGCGGGACGAATATCTGATCGCCATGCACGCGGTCCGACACCAGGGCACGACCCTTTAGCTCCCCGCGCCGCGAGGTCAGCTTTAACCACTGGCCGGTGGAGATGCTGCGCTTCTCGGCAAGCTCTGGAGACACCTCGATGAACCGGTTCGGCGTCTCTTGAATAATGCCGGGGACGCGATACGTCATGTTGCCTTCGTGAAAATGCTCGAGCAACCTGCCGCTGTTGAGGTGAATGTCGTATTCGGCATCGACCTGTTCGCCGGGCTCATGCCACTCAACCCCGTAAAGTTTAGCCTTGCCGCCCGGCAGGTTGAACTCTTCGGTGTAAAGCAGGGGTTGGTCTGTGCCGTCGATCGCCACAGGCCATTGCAGGGACTGGTAGCCCGCGAGGCGATCGTAGGTCACGCCCGCGAACATCGGGGCCAGTTGCGCGCACTCGTGCATGATGTCGGCGGGGTGCTTGTAACTCCAGTCAGCGCCGAGGCGGCGTGCGATCTCCTGCATGATGCGCCAGTCCGGCTGGCTCCTGCCGAGCGGCTCAAGCGCCTCGTAAAGCCGTTGAATGCGCCGTTCGGTATTTACGAATGTCCCGTCCTTCTCCAGGCTCGGGCTCGCTGGCAACACCACATCGGCGTACTTGCAGGTTTCGCTGAAGAAGATGTCCTGCACCACAAAGAAGTCAAGCTTTTCAAACCCGGCACCGACGTAATGAGCGTTGGAGTCGGCGCTGTACATGTCTTCCCCAACCAGGTAGACGGCCCGCAGGGTACCTTTGTGCATCGCGTCGACCATCTCGTGATTGTCCAGGCCTTTCTTGGTGGAAAGCTTGACTCCCCAGCCCTTCTCCCAGCGCTCCCGCACCTTGTCATCCTCAACCTTTTCGTAGCCGGGGAAATACGCCGGCATCGCGCCGAAGTCGCTCGCTCCCTGCACGTTGTTGTGGCCACGCAACGGATAAGCGCCAGTTCCCTCGCGTTTGTAATTACCGGTGACCAACAGCAGATTTGAGATGGCAGTCGAAGTGTCAGACCCATCGCAGTGCTGAGTAATTCCCATCGCCCAGAGCGCGCAGACGCGCTCAGCGGCGGCAATTTCTCGCGCGACAAGCTCCAATTGTTCGATTGGAATTCCGCACTTCCGCGAGGCGTAGTCCATTGTGAAAGGCTCAAGCGTCTTGCGATATTCGTCGAGGCCATTGACCCACTTCGAGAGAAATGCTTTGTCCTCCAGACCGTTGTCGAGGATGAAGCGGCTCAGGGCCGACAGCCATACGATGTCAGTGCTCGGCTCGGGCCTCATGAAAATGTCCGCGCGACGCGCCATCTCGTGCTCGCGCAGGTCGGCAACGATCACCTTTTGTCCGTGCAGCTTTTGCGCGCGCTTGACCCTCGTCGCCAGCACCGGATGGCTCTCGCAGGTATTGCTGCCGATGATCAATACCAGCGAAGCCTGAGCGATGTCAGAGATGGAGCCCGAATCGCCGCCGTATCCCACGGTCCGAAACAACCCCTGAGTTGCGGGCGACTGGCAGTACCGCGAACAGTTGTCGACGTTGTTCGTTCCTACCACCGCACGCGCCAGCTTCTGCATCAGGTAGCTCTCTTCATTGGTGCACTTTGACGAAGAAATAAATCCAACGGCATCCGGCCCGTACTTCTCTTTAGTCTCGCCCAGCTTGCGGCCGACCAGCTCCAGCGCCTCATCCCAGCTAGCCTCGCGGTAGGTGGCACCCTCACGTATCAGCGGCTTCGTGAGGCGATCTTCGCTGTTGACGAAGTCCCAGCCGAACTTCCCCTTCACACACGTAGAGATATTGTTAGCGGGCCCCTCGCCCGGCTCAACCTTTAAGATGTGGCGGCCCTTCGTCCATATATCGAACGAGCAGCCCACACCGCAGTATGTGCAGACCGTCTTAGTCTTCCTGGTGCGCACGTCACGCATCGCGGCCTCAATCTGTGAGACTTGCAGGATCGCCCCATAACCCGTCTCCGGCTCGACGCCTTTAACCACTTCGATCAGGTCGTCCAATGCCTTCGTCGGCAGTCCTGTCAGGTACCCAGCTTCGCCGATCATCGACTTTTCCATCAGGGCATTGCAGGGGCACACTGTGATGCAGTGACCGCATGATACGCAACTTGATCCGCCGATCTTTTCGCCGCCATCCCAGAGCACGCGCGGATGCTTATCTTCCCAGCGGATCGTCAGGGTCTCGTTGACCTGCACGTTCTGGCAGGCCTCCACACAACGCCCGCAAAGAATGCACTGGTCAGGGTCGTAGCGGTAAAACGGATTTGAATTATCGATTTCGTACGGTTTGGGCAGGTAGGGATGGACCTGATGCTCGACCTTAAGCATTGCGGTCGTATTGTGGACCGTGCAGTTGCCGTTGTTGTTGTCGCACACCGTGCAATAGAGCATGTGATTGCCGAGAATCACATCGAAGGCTTCCTTCTGCGCCGCCCTCGCCCGGGCCGATTCCGTCACCACGGACAGCCCTGCGCTGACGTGCTGCCCGCACGCCCGCACCAGTTTTCCGTCAATCTCGACCATGCATGTATCACAGGTCTGAATTGGCCCCAGGTGGTGGTGATAACAAACCTGTGGAACTTCTTTACCGGCGCGGTTCATCGACTCGATCAGCAGCTCGCCATCGAGTGCGTCGGCGATAACGCCATCGACCAGAATTTCGACGTGGGAAACTTTATCGCCATGAGGCAAAAATCCGGCGGGAGGCGTCTTCGGCAAGGAGCTGGCAGCTACGCTCATTCTGACTCAGATGCTGACCCCCCACACCGTGGCTGTCAAGAAATCCGCCCATTCGACCTGGACAACGCAGATCTGGTGTTGAGACAGTGAAGCATTGCATTACAGACCTTGGTGGGAATGCCAGAGCCTAGCCAAAGCTTCGCGATCAAGGGTGATCTTGAGCCGCCCGCCGTCGTGGGGCGGCCGCCGGTATATCCCGATCAAAGTCAGCGTGCGCGGGCGTGACCTTGCCGCAACCATCGTCGACCTGCAAGAACAGATGAACAAAACGATCAAGCTGCCGCAGGGCTACACGTATCCGTGGGCAGGCGAGTTCGACGCGCCAAGGACAGAGCAGCAACGACTCGCAGTCATCATCCCGATACGTCTGCTGGCAATCTGCCTGCTTCTCTACCTGCATTCCAGTACCGCGAGGCTGGTGAACAGACTTCCCCTACACTTCTTCTGCTGCACGGTTTTCCCACATCATCTAATATGTTCCGGAATGTGATCGGCCGGCTGGCCAGGACCTTCCACGTCGTTGCTCCCGACTATCCCGGTTACGGCCTCAGCAGCATGCCCGATCACAAAAGCTTCTCTTACAGTTTCGAGAATCTGGCCAATATCATGAGCAGCTTTACGGAAAAGCTGGGACTTGGTAAATACATCGTCTACCTGATGGACCACGGCGCGCCGATCAGTTTGCGGATGGCACTGAAGAACCCCGATAAGATCGCGGGGATGATTGATACGGGGCACTTTTCGCTCGAGACTCACGGTGACGAGATCGTCTCTCACATCGAGGAGTTCTTTTCGCCACTCGAGTAATCTCGCGAGCCTGAAGGCCGGTCACATACGCCGGCCTTTGTGGCGTAGTCAGGACAGAAGGGTAGTCATGAGCTTCGGAAAAATCGCTTTTACACCACTCGTCAAGAAGTTGCAGGAACGCTACGGCAGCCGTGCTCAGTATGAGCGAATGGAAAAGTCCGGTGGGCCGCAAGACAGCCTGACCGACTTCGAGAAGGAGTTTCTCGCTGGACGGGACACGTTCTACATGGCCACCACGAGCGCGACGGGATGGCCCTACGTGCAGCATCGTGGCGGCCCGCAGGGTTTTGTGAAGGTGATCGACGACCGTACTTTGGCGTTTGCCGATTTCAGGGGAAACAAGCAGTACATCAGCACCGGGAACTTGCTGAGTGACGACCGCGTTGCTCTGATCCTGGTGGATTACCCGCGCCAGGCACGGCTTAAGATTCTGGGCCGCGTTGAGATTTTCGAAGGCGCGAAGGCTGACCCCTGGCTCGACCGAGTCCGAGTACGAGGCTACAAGGCCGTCATTGAAAGGGTCTACGTAATCCACATTGAAGCTTACGACTGGAACTGTCCTCAGCACATAACGCCGCGCTATACGGCAGAGGAGATTCGCGAGGGAATGCACGACATCGAGGAGCGGGTGCGCACTCTTGAGCTGGAAAATGAAGCTCTGCGCAAGCAGCTCGTACAATCGCAGACCCGGTAATTTTGAGATGTTGCCTGGTTGAAAGGACCCCTCATGAACGCACGTCCGCTGCTTCCTCTATTCACCGAAGAGACAGCAGTACTTAAAGGTCAGTCTGAAGACGACCTGACGATCATCCAGGTTGAGCGATGTGGGAGTCTAGTCCTGGCACGAGCGCTTTACTGTGCGTTGTCAGAGGTCCAGTTCGATCTCCGACCGCGGCGTGGAGCAGCAGATGAGAATGTTGCCGCCCGCGGGCCGGTCCAGCGGTTCAGGCGAGTATTTGATTCTTCCATCGATCATTCCGGACTCACACATGTGGCAAACTCCCACGCGGCAAGACCACCTGACAGGGATGTCACAGGCTTCCGCAAATTCGAGAAGACTGCCGAAGCGGGCATTCCAGGGCACGGTGAGGCCACTGCGGGTGAAAGAGACATTTGGGCCGCTGCCGATACCGCCACTGGGCTGATGTGGTGGCTGCTTAGGGGCGCTTGCTATGCCAGGTGTGATCGAGGATCCGGAACCAAATGTCTCTGAGTGGATGCGTAAATCCGGGACACCCCATGATTTCAGCGCGGAGGAAAGGTCCGCCAGGAAGGCTGCCGGGCCGCAAAGATAAAAGTCCGCCGCCTGAGGTACGTCGAGCCGCTGCAAGGCCGATAGATCGAGGTGACCGGCAGCATCGTAGTCCCTGCCTAGCTGGTCGTCGGCTTCAGGCTTGCTGAAGACAATAAATGAGTGACTGTGTCTCAGCGTGCTGAGAAGCTCGCGAATCTCTTCGGCAAAGGGGTGTTCCCTTCCGTTGCGCGTGCCGTAGCACCACCAGACTTCCTTTGCGGAGTCGGCTGCACCTTTGGCAAGCGCATGAAGCATTGAAAGCACCGGCGTAGCACCTATGCCCGCGCTCAGCAGAACGATTGGCCTGTCGCTCGCGGCCAGGGTGAAGCTTCCTCTCGGCGCACTTACCTGGAGCATGTCCCCTGGATGAAGTCGATCGTGAAAGTATCGGCTTCCCGCGCCCATGGCTAGCTTTACGCTGACACGATATGTTCCGGAATCCTGCGCACCGGACATCGAGTAACTGCGCAATATTGCGGCTGAGTTATCGTCGGGCTCGATCTTGAAAGTCAGGAACTGACCGGCGAGCGCCGCCGGCAGCCGGCTGCGGTCTTCCGCTTCGAAAACAAAGGAGCGCACATCGGCGCTTTCTGCTTGCACCGCGGCCACGCGCAAGGACCGAAAGCCGCTCCACGCGGGAGGGGGCGCAGGGGCGGGGGCGAGTCCTGCGTTGCCCTCTTGCTGGCCTGCAGCCATGAGAGATTTAAGCGATCCTCTCCAGCCTAGGCTTAGAGATGGAATGCGGAGGGCCCGCTCCAGTTGTTCGCGCGGATGGCCAGGAAGATACAACAATGCGTCCAACTCGGCAACCGTGACGCGCTCCGGGCCGTCAACAACTTTCACGATCTCGTCCCCGGGGCCGACGTCTCCTTCCTCGATGACGCGAAAATAGAACCCCGGCCGCTTGTGCGCTACGAGCAACGAGGGCATCTGCGGATTATTCATCCGAATACCAACGCGATAGCAGGTCACCCGCGGCTGGGTCACTTCGAATAACGCTTGCCCGACGCGGTAGCGGTCGCCGATGCAGACCTCGTTGTCGGGCAGGCCATCGACGGTGAAGTTCTCACCGAAGTGACCAGGCCCCAGATCATCTCGTTGAAGATAGGTCTGCCAGTAGCGGTACGAATCGACTTGATAGACCATGACCGCGCGATGTTCTCCTCCGTGGCCGGCTAGATCGCCCTGTCCGTCGCCATCGATGTTGAGGCGGCGCGCCATGACCCTGCTCGCGACTGGCCGCTTCCAGACGGCAGTCCGCACTACCTTACCTTGCCACTCGACATCCTGTGGTAGCCCTACATTTACTGATATAAGTGAGGCCATCGTTGTACCCTCAACGCACAACCTATTATGAAAACAAATCCAACGGATCTATGTATTTCTATGACTTTTTGCAGGCTAAGACTTTGTAAGTAGAAAGGAGAGTAATAGAAAAGCATAATGGTCGTCAGCCCAGTTAACGGCTGCGATCGCTTTGTTAATGCATTAGAGCTATAGGTCACCAATGCCTGTGTCCTCGAGTGCATGTAACTCAGGAGCGAAGTCATGGACAGCGAATCAGCAAGATCATCCTCGGCGGCATGTCAGC
>DASWUZ010000060.1:0-9351 GCA_036401395.1 Acidisarcina sp. | reverse complement strand
CAGGTGGAGGGCAAGGTCGAAGCCCCGGGTGAGGGCGCGACCGAGCACGAGGGAACTAAGCCCCGTTGCTTCCGCTGCCTGGGCGAGAGGATGGAGCGGCAGATTGTAAATCTCCGCGGCCAGCCTCGATTCGTCGCAGATGTGGCGAAGGTCGGTAGAGAGCCCGTCGCTCAGGTCGATAGCGGACGTGGCGAGGCCGACGAGCTTGCGGCCAACGGCGATGCGAGGGGCGGGATAGAGGTGAGGGTGGATTCCCGGCGGGGCGGCTTTCGTGACTGCGCGGAAGGCGTCCGGGTTTTGTTGGAGGGCCAAGAACTCGGCGGCAGCGCCCCCCAGAGCTCCGGTTACGTAGATCAGGTCGCCTGCCTTCGCCCCGGAACGGCGCAGGGCGCGACCGCATTTGATCGCGCCCAGCAGGACTACGTCGGCAGTTATCACCCCGGTCTTTCCGCCGGGCGAGATCAGGGACTGCGCCGTGTCTCCACCGACCAGAGCGACGTTATGAAGGGCCGCCAAGGCCAGAAAACCGTCGAGGAACCGGCTGACCCAGCTTATGCCGTGGGAGTCGGGCGTAATCGCTGTGATGGGCAGCGCAAGAGACAGCAAGGCTCCAATCGGCCTCGCGCCCATGGCTGCCAAATCGCTCAGACCTCGGGCCAGGCAGCGGTGACCTACCGATTCGGCCGGGTGCCAGTCCCGGCGAAAGTGCACATTTTCAAGCGAAAGGTCGGTGGTGATGGCGATTTCCTCGCCAGCTCGGGGTCGAATCAGGGCGCAGTCGTCCCCAATACCCAGGGTCACGTGGGTGCTGCTAATTCGGAGGGATCGTCTGCGGATCTCCTCGATAAGGGCCGATTCGACCATGGGCTGTTTTCTCATTCAAGTCACGGTCAGAATACCGTCTCTGCCGCGATTGAAATGAAAGACGAAGGAGGGCGCAAATGAACTTCGCGAATGGGCATATGGCAATCGACAAGCGCAGGCAGGAGGATTGACCCTCGGCAAGCCCTCTGTTAGGGTCATCTAGAGATCAACACAAAGCCGACAAGCAGAGGCCCGCTGGAGAAATATACTCCGCGAGATTTTAGCCAACTGCGAGACTTGTCGGAGGATCGGGCAGGCGGAAAACATTGAAGAAGCGCTACTACATCATCTTTGTTGCTCGAGCAGAAGACGGCCAGCTCAAGAAGATCCCAATCCCTCTTCATTATGCGTATGGATTCGTAGCAGCGGCGGTGGTCGGAGCGTTCACGCTCACAGGCATGGCGGGCTCCTATTCGCGGATGCTGCTGAAAACGTCGCACTTTAACGAAGTGCGCTCGCAGCGCGAGGCGATCCGCAAAGACTACGTGCAGATGGAGCAGGTCGCCCACCAGAAAGATATTCAGGCTGCATCACTTGGCTCTCTTGCCAGCGAAGTCAGCGCGCTTTACGGGTTGAATCAAAATAGGATTAAAGCTGTCGCCATCACGGCCACGTCCGCGCCCCAGGCGAGCGCGGGTAGCAAGAGCCACGACACCGCAGCCCCGAAGGCCGGCCGACCTGCCGCGCTCGCAATTTCTGGCGAAGAGCCACTCTACCGCCAGTCGCGCGAAGAATTATCGTCGCTGCTTAACTCTGCTATGTCCGGCCGTCTATCTCAGGCTCTTGAAGTCGGCCCCGGAACGGCCCTCTATACCAGTTCTCAGGATCTGCTGAGCCTTGCAGACGCACCCTCGCTCTGGCCGGTTATGGGCCGCATCACGAGTTCATTCGGCGAACGGGAGGACCCCTTCAATGGTGAAGGGGCTTTTCACTCCGGCGTCGATATCGCCTGTAGCTTCGGTGAGCCAGTCCACGCTGCTGCCGACGGCGTCGTTGAGTCCGCCGCGATGGGCAACGGCTATGGGCGAGAGATTGTGCTCGACCATGGACACGGGATCCACACCGTATATGCGCACTTGTCGGGATTTGCGATCACCGCCGGGCAGCATGTCACGAAGGGCCAGACGATCGGCTACGTGGGTCAGTCGGGCCGCAGCACCGGGCCGCATCTTCACTATGAAGTGCGCGTCGAGAACACTCCCGTAAACCCGCATAAGTACATGCGTACCACCATGCAGCAGTTGGCTGAGAACACCGCCTCGGCCCCGTCGTTCGGGGGCGGAAACTAGCTCTAACCGTCACTGTAGGACGTGTTACCCACGTTCCGTTCGAAACAAGCCATGGGATAAAGCGGTGCCTATCGCCGCCGATGGTGCTCCCATGACGCCCACATCCCCGCACCTAAGAATATTTCTTCTATCGATCGCCGTGAACGCCGCATCGTATGCAGCCTTAGGCCAGGTAGTGCCCTCCTCGCCTTCACAAGATCCGGCTCCTCAGACTCAGATGGCTGGGCCGGAACCATCGCTCGCTACCGAGAGCGGGGCGATGAGTCACTCCGTCGAGAGCGCCGATATACAAGGCCCGGCGATGGGACCGGGTGCGGAAGCTGAAATGAATGCCCCACTCGACCCGGCGTCCGCTGAAGTCGTCCCGGTGGCAGGAATGGCAAACGGGATGGGCCTGGTTCAAAATCGCGCGCCGGTCCATACCAATTATCGTCCCTTCCGGCGTATCGCTCTTGCAGCCAAGATGGGAACATTGGGAGCCGGTTTCGAAGTCGCCGTCCCACTATCGAGGCGGACCAACCTGCGCTCAACCGGAAATATCTTCAGCTACAGCCACACATTCAACCAGGATGGCGTCGACTATACCGGGACGATCAGCCTGCGATCCATGCAGACGACCCTGGACTGGTTCCCCTTCCATGGCGGGTTCCACATCAGCCCCGGCTTTTTCGCATACGGCGGCAATCATGTGAAAGGAAACGCCTCGGTACCCGGCGGCCAGATTTTTACCCTGAACAGCACCGACTACCGCAGCAGCATGATCGACCCCATCAACGGCTCCGGCAAGATAACAGTCAACAATGCCGGGCCGGGACTAACGGTAGGCTGGGGCAACCTGCTGCCGCGCAATCGGCGCCACTTCAGCTTTCCCTTTGAGATTGGCGCGATCTATGAGGGGGCTCCGAAGATCGCGCTGCAATTGGGCGGCTCGGCCTGCGACAGCACGGGCGCCTTTTGCACTACAGTTGCCTCGGATCCCAGCTTTCAGCAGAACCTGAGCGACGAGCAGGCCAAGTTGAATAAAGACGTCGAGCCTTACAAGTTTTACCCGATCATCTCGTTTGGCCTGGCGGTTAATTTCTAATCCGCTCTGGTTGGCGCGACGATGCCCTCGGATTACGCAGCTTCAGGGCGGCCCGCGAAGGCGACGATACAATCTGGGCTGTGTCTCTAGCCTTTTCTATCGAACGCACGGCTGGGCCTGCGCGGTGCGCAACCCTCACTCTCCCCCACGCGGACGTTGAGACCCCAGTTTTCATGCCGGTGGGAACCGCGGGCTCCGTCAAGGCTGTGCCCCAGCATTTACTCGAAGAGCTGGACGCCCGCATTCTGCTCGGCAACACTTATCACCTGTATCTAAGACCCGGGCACGAGCTGGTTCGGCGGATGGGCGGTCTGCACCGCTTCATGAGCTGGCCTCGCGCTATCCTGACCGACTCGGGCGGGTTCCAGGTCTTCAGTCTGAATGCGCTGCGGAAGGTCACCGAGCAAGGGGTGCAGTTTCGTTCGCACCTCGACGGCTCTTCGCACTTCTTCTCCCCCGAACATTCCATGGAAGTGCAGATCGCCCTCGGCTCTGACATTGCCATGGCCTTCGATGAGTGCACGGAGTACCCCGCCGACCGCACCCGGGCCCGCGCATCGCTCGACCTGACGCTACGGTGGGCGGCGCGGAGCAAGAGCCACTTCGATGAAAATTGTCACGACGTACCTTGGGCCGCCACCCTCCCTGGGCAAACGCCGAATTTGTTCGGAATCGTCCAGGGAGGCATGTTTCCCGACCTGCGGCGCGATGCTGCCGAGCGGCTGGTGGAGATGGACTTCCCCGGCTACGCGATCGGCGGCCTCAGCGTCGGAGAACCCCGCGACCTGACCCGTGAAATCATAGAAGCCACCCTCCCACTGTTGCCGGCTGACAAGCCCCGCTACGTGATGGGTGTTGGCTACCCCGATGAGATTGTCGAATACGCCGCGCTGGGTGTCGACATGATGGATTGCGTGCTGCCGACGCGGGCGGCCAGGCATGGGCTGATCTTCACTTCCGAGGGCCGGCTGAACATCAAGAGCCGCCGATATGCCGAGGACCAGGGGCCGCTCGACCCGACCTGCGGGTGCCGGGTCTGCCAGCGGTATAGCCGAGCTTACCTGCGGCATTTGTTCGCCGCGCAGGAGCCGCTTGCAGCGGTGCTGAATTCGCTGCATAACCTGGCCTTCTACCTTGACACTATGCGAAGGGTAAGGTCATCATTAAAGGCTGGCACCCTTTCAGACCTCCTGGCGAGTGTGCGCGCCCAGCAAGAACCACAGGAACCAAGGGACGGCGCGAACGCAGCTGGATGAGAGTGAGGGGCAGGAAGCAGCAAGGCAGTTGGGCACACGCCCTCCGTCCAAGCCCAGTCTTATAGTCGTAGCGCCAAGGCAGCAGCGGGGCGTTTTGCGGCTCCGACGGGCCTTCCGGCGTTACAAGCTAATCCGAGCGCTTGTTTGCGCGCGGTACAAATTAAGCAGTCGTTGAGCGGCGCTGTGCGGTGACGCTCAACCAAAGGACCGTGTGTTGACGTCTATTTTTGCTATGGCTGGACCGAATTCCCCAGGAGCGGGGCTGGCCTTCGCGTTGCCCGGGCCTGGTCTTCCTCCAGGCGTTGTGCAGTTCCTGCCGTTCGTCCTGATTATCGGCGTGTTCTATATGTTGATGATCAGGCCCAATCAGAAACGCCAAAAAGTCTGGCAGGAGATGCTCAACGGCATCAAGCCGGGCGACAAGGTGACCACCACCGGCGGAATTCGCGGAACGATTTATGCGCTGCGGGACGACGCGGTGCAACTTCGCGTTCCCCCCGACAACATCAAGATTGAAGTGCTCAAGAGCGCCATCGCAGCAGTAACCACTCCAGAGGAAGAAAAGTAGATCATGCGCGCGCCGCTGAATGTCCCGCCTCAGGGGCAGGGTCCTCAAGCAGTGCAGCCTGAACGCCATTACCATGCGTAACAATCTCACAACTAAGACCATCCTGATTCTCGCGGTCATCCTCATCTTTGTTTTTGGCATGTTTGGAGTGCCGCGCGGTATCTCGGGCCACGCCTGGAGCGACGCCCTCACCCAAAAAATTCACCTTGGGCTCGACCTGAGGGGCGGCACGCACCTGGTGCTGCAGGTTCAGGTGCAGGAGGCCGTTGCCGCCGCGACCGCAGTCGACGCTGCGCGCATCGACACTGATCTGAAGACGGCGGGGATCCCGGTAACTTCGGTGACGAATCCTGATCCGGTGAACCACCCGGAGCTGATTCAGATCACGGGCGCACCACTGGATAAGTCAAGCGAGATACGGAACGCGCTTCAGACACGATACGCGGCGCAATATGACATCAGTTCCGGCTCCGACAATGTCTGGTCAGTGACGATGAAGCCGTCGGCGGTGAGCGACCTCGAGAAACATGCGCTCGAGCAGTCGAAGGAAACCATCGGCACGCGCATCGACGCGCTCGGCGTAGTCGATCCCGTGATCAAGGACTACAACCTCGGGGCAAATCAATTGCTCGTTGAGTTACCCGGCGTAGACGACTTGGGTCGCATCCACGACATCATCCAATCGACGGCCCGGCTTGAGCTGCACCTTGTGCTTGGCGGCCCGTTTCCCGACGATGCCTCAGCGTTGCAGAGCCTCGGCGGCGCCGTGCCTTACGATGCCCAGCTGGTGCATGAAGCTGCGGGCGTGGCGAGTCCTGGAAGTCCCGATCAGGTTTATGAAATCAAGAAGGCCCCGGAAGTTGGCGGCACTGACATCCGCGATGCGCAGACGAACCAGAACCCCAATACCAACGAGCCGCAGGTCGTTTTTTATCTGACTACGACGGCCGGCGACCGCTTCGCGCAGTTTACTTCAGAGAACATCGGCAAGGGGCTTGCCGTCGTGCTCGATAACAAGATCCGTGAAGTTGCCAATATCAAGGGCCAGATTCGCGATGAGGGCACAATCTCGGGCGGCAGCATGAGCACGCAGGGTGCGAAGGACCTCTCGATGCTGCTGCGCACGGGGTCTCTGCCTGCGTCGATCACGTATCTGCAGGAGAGCACGATCGGGCCGTCGCTGGGGGCTGACTCGATCAAGCAAGGTGTACGGGCCTCGATCATAGGAATGCTGGCGGTCATGATTTTCATGCTGGTCTACTATCGCGGCGCGGGGATCAATGCTGATTTGGCGTTGTTCTTGAATCTAGTGATTCTGCTTGGGTTCATGGGCTACACTGGCGCGGTTCTGACGCTGCCTGGAATCGCGGGCGTGATCCTCACGATCGGTATGGGAGTCGATTCGAACGTTCTGATCTTCGAGCGCATTCGCGAAGAGTTGCGCGCAGGTAAAGCGCCATCGGCGGCGGTCGACCAGGGCTTTGCTCATGCGTGGACGACGATCATCGATACACACGTCACTACGATTGTCTCGGCGGCGATCTTGTTTCTGGTGGGGACCGGCCCGGTCCGCGGATTTGCGGTAACGCTTTCGGTAGGACTTTTTGCCAACTTGTTTACGGCGGTCTTTGTCTCGCGCGTGATCTTCGAGTCGATACTGAGCCGGAAGCAACGCGGCGAAGCTTTGTCGATCTAGTGGGGTCAATCGGAACTTCGCTAAAATCATCCGTCATCCTGAGCATAGCGAAGGATCTGCGGGGCGATCGGATCCGGCTGGCGACACGATTAATGTTTAGGTTTTCGGGCATTGAGTAGTGTGCTTAGGAGTCGACTGCGGCGTGTCTTTTGGGCAGACCGCAGGTCCTTCCTCTTCGCAGGGCTTGAAGGTCAGGATGACGGGATTTTGTTAGGGGCGGAAATTCGTGGAACTGTTTCGTAATGTAAATATCGACTGGCTGGGGAAGAAGTGGTACTTCCTCGGATTTTCTCTGATCTTCAGCGTCGCCGGCATCATGTCGCTGTTGTTCTGGCATCATCTGCCGCTGGACGTAGATTTCCGCGGCGGTACGCAGGTGCGGGTGAAGTTCGACCAGGCGCCGGACATCAGCCGCATTCGCGCGGCTGCCGATCGCGCGGGGATGCGCGACCCTCGCATTGTGGCCTTTGGCCCAGCCGCCAATCATGAAGTCCTTATCGCCCTCGCCCAGCGCGACACCAGTGAAACCTCGATCGATGCTGGCCGCGCGGCAATCGTTCACGCCCTTGATACGTACTACTCACCGACAGCGGCAGCAAACGCCGGCAAGCTGGACCTCGACAACACGGGCACAAGTGCCACGGTGCTGACTGGCCTTTTCGCGCAGAAAGACCCTCTGCATCTGGGCACGGGCGACGCTGCCAATCAGCGGTATGCCCAGCAGGCTGCAGCAATCATTCAATATCGCGACGGTCAAAACAGCGGTATCGTGAGTTCGATCGATGACCTCAGCAAAGTCGCCGACCCTGCTGTAGTAAGCGAGTTGAAGCAGGATGCATACGTCTCCGGCTTTTCCGTCAGGAATGTAGAGATCGTCGGCCCGCAGGTCGGCGACCAGCTTCGCAAGCAGGCGCTCTGGGCGATCCTGTGTTCCCTGATCGGGATGTTGATTTATCTGTGGTTCCGCTTTGAATTGATCTACGGCGTGGCCGCTGTCGTCGCGGTCTTCCACGACACACTCATCACCGTCGGCGCATTCAGCCTTGCGAACCGCGAAATTTCGCTGACCGTCATCGCCGCGATCCTGACCCTGATCGGCTACTCGATGAACGACACCATCGTGGTCTTTGATCGCATCCGCGAAAATCTTCGCCTTTCGCGCCGCGAGGATCTGGCCGCGGTCGTCAATCGCAGCATCAATCAAACACTGAGCAGGACAGTGCTTACTTCAGGCTTGACCTTCTTGACCGTGATGGCGTTGTATCTTTTTGGAGGAGAAGTGCTCAGCGGCTTTTCCTTCGCGCTCGTAATCGGCATCCTAATCGGCACGTATTCGTCGATCGCCGTGGCGGCCCCGATGTTGGTGGCTTACCAGAATTGGCGATCTACACAAGGAAAAGCGCCCGTACTACCGGCGGCGAAATTCCCGGCGGTAAAAAGGGCCAAAGTTTGAACAGTTCATGCTTTCATGTAGAATCCGTTTTCGGTGTAGTTAACGTTTTCTAACGCCGGGAGCAAAATCGGGACCGTCGGTGTCTATAGTGGTAACCGCCAGCCCACGCTGGTCGTTGTTCTCAAATGAATGTTCGTCGAGGTAGGCCATGTTTGAAGACAGCTTGATGGAATCAAGCGGCAGGCTCAAGACCAAGAGCAGATACTGGGCAATCGTGGGCATCGCGATCAATGGCGCGGCCGTGCTCGCCATGCTTATCTACCCGCTGATCTTTCTTGAGGCGCTACCGAAGAATATGATGGCGACCCTGCTGGTCGCACCACCCCCACCGCCACCCCCACCCCCACCCCCCCCACCCCAGGCACCCGTCAAAGTAGTCAAGATCCAGTCAGAGATGATGAACAATCAACTCATGGCCCCGAGCAAGATTCCAAAACAGATCAAGCAGATTACGGAGAGCGCAGCGCCTCCGCCGTCTTCCGGCATGGGAGTCATCGGCGGCATGGATGGCAGCGCCGGCGGCGCGCTCGGCGGAGTACTTGGTGGCATCGGCACCGCTCCGGCCCCGGTGGTCAAGGTGGCAGCTCCTAAAAAGGTGAATGTGTCTTCCGGCGTCATGACCGGTATGGGTATTTTCACCCCTAAACCCCCCTACCCGCCGATTGCAAAGCAGATACATCAAACAGGAACTGTGGTGCTCCAGGCAACGATTTCGAAAACTGGGACCATCGAAAATTTGCGCGTGATTGGTGGGCCGCCAATGCTGCAGCAGTCAGCGATGGAAACCGTCAGAACCTGGCGCTACAAACCCTACTTGTTGAACGGGGAGCCGGTCGAAGTGGAAACGCAAATCAACGTAGTTTTCAGCATGCAGTAAATGGCGAAAGACTTTAGTCGGCATCCCAGGGGCAGCATTCAAGGCTCACAACCCGGACTACTGGACAGCTTCTCTTATGGCTCTCCGGATACAAGTTTCAGACATTCCACTAGTTAGATAGTCCTCAGGAGGAAAGATCAAAGTGATTCTCGCTCAGTTAGCTCACCTCGCAAACCCGTCCGCCGTTGGCATGTTCTTCCAGGAAGCTGCAGCCCCTACCGGGTTCAGCATATGGGAGATGTGGCAGAGCATGAACTGGCCTGC
>DASWUZ010000059.1:0-13466 GCA_036401395.1 Acidisarcina sp. | reverse complement strand
GCCTCCGCGTCCCGGACCTGTGGCGTTCAGGGAGGCTGTGGCGACACACCTAGAGAGGCGGGCGCGAGTATTTGGGCCTCATGCGCGGGAGAGTGCGGACGGTAGTCTCGGCGATAAGACGGCGATACTTGGGGAAATCGCGAGGGGCAACCGCCGGTCTTTCGACTCCGTTGGGCCTGAAAGCGGCCCGACTCCGCTCAAGATGACCGAGTCATTATGTTGCTGACTTTGGAGGCAGAGGGCAGCCATGCTGGCGCCTCAGCATGCGATCAACATGGAAAACCCGTGGGCACGCATGGGTGTTGGCTTCGCTCTCGTGTCGTATATGAAAATAGAGGCTGAGGCGGGAAAACGTGCGGCTTTCGATGACCTACAACGCAGGGGCCCCCAAAGCGCGAGTGGCCGGAGTGTCCACAGTGCTGGCCCATGGGTCTGTGTCACCGGCCCTTAGGTCGTCGGCGCCCTGGGTCAAGTACCGGCAACTGCTGTACACCGCCGCGCTCGTTTTCACCCTGGTCATCCCCGGGGCCCACGCGGCAAACGACAAAGCAAGGGCTGGGCCGCAGCCTGCATTCACGCTGCCGGTGGAGCCGCTCGGCTTCCACCCTCAAAGTGCTGCGGTGCTGGTGTCCCGTCTCTCGACGAACTCGCTTGACTTCATCGACGAAGACCACCTGCTGCTGACTTTTCGCAGCATGGGATTGTTGAAGCGCGACGCCAGTACCAGGCCCGGCGAACAGGACCAAAGTATCCACGCCGTGGTGCTTGAGTTGCCATCGGGCAAGATCATCCGGACGGCCGATTGGCGGATGCACGATCACGGACGCTATCTCTGGCCGATGCAAGATGGCCGGTTTTTAATTCGCCAACGAGACACTCTGTTCATGACAGACGCGAGTCTTGAGCTTAGGCCGTATCTGGATGCGCCCTCGCGACTACAGGGCGTGCAGCCCTCCCCAGATGGCAAGCTGCTGGTGATCCAACTGGACAAGGAAAGACATAGCGCGTCGGAGCATCAGCGCCTCACCCAGCAGGCCCTGGACGCCGACGCGTCTCTGCCCCGCGAAGATGTCTCGATACTGATTGTTAATGCCGCAACCGGTGCAGTGCTGGGCCGTACCGACGCTGCCCGGCCGATCGACTTGCCGCTCATGGGCGACGGATATCTTGAGACGCTGCCGTCGAAGCTGGACCATTGGCTGTTGTCCTACGTGGGCCTCTCGGGCGAGAAAAAAGTATTCGGCGACGTACTTTCGACCTGCGCTCCAACCGAGGTGGCGGCCACGCCGTCTATTTCGCTGTTGATCACCTGCCATGCAAAAACAGACGATCATCTCGTGCAGGGCATCGATGCTCAGGGCAAACTGCTGTGGGAGTCGTGGTGGGGGAGCGCCCAAATCTGGCCTGCGTTCGCGCATTCGAGGGACGGCAGCCGATTGGCCATCAGCCATCTTCGCGCGACTCATGGGGTCGACGCCCTGGACCCCATCGGAGATGAGGACATCAAGGGAGAGACGCTACAAGTGCTGGATTCAACGAGCGGGATCGTATTGCTTAATATCAACGTAACGCCGGCAGTTTCGTCGTCTGAGAACTTTGCGCTGTCACCGGATGGAAAGAAGTTTGCGGTGCTTACGGCCAAGGCGATCGACATTTATGACGTTCCATCCCCTGTGCTTCCCGCGCCCGAACCCGAGAGGAAGAAGTAACGGGAACGTTTCGGTCTTTGCAAGACCTCGCACGTCCCCTCAGCTCTTGCCCGGAGTGGGAATATTAAGCGGGGAGCTTCTCAACCGTTGGATACTCGTGCTGTTCCCGGCCCACTTTGCCGTCGTATTTGGTTGAAGTCTTGAAAAGTTCATAGCGCCCATCGGCAGCCCACTTGGCACATCTATCTTCGATGGCCCGCATCTCGGCGTGACTGAGAGGCTTAAACCCGCGGGCGATTTCGAGGTTTTGCTCGAGCACTCCAAGGGACTCCATGCCGCTGATTGTGGTTGCGACAGGGAGGCTCATGGCGTATCGCAGGGCGTCCGCTACGGTGACTGCGCCGTGACTCACGAACTCGCCACTGCCTCCAAGGCTTTTCATCCCAAACACTGCCATGCCCCGGCGATTGGCCTCGGGCAATACGTGCTGCTGGAAGCTCCTGAAGTTAGCGTCGAATGGATTGAGCGGCATTTGCACGGTGTCGAAGGGGAAACCGTGCGAAAGCATCTTCAGATGAATGTCCGGATGTTTGTGTCCGGTGAATCCTACAAAACGCACTTTGCCTTGCTGCTTGGCGAGAGCAAGCGCCTCGATTGCTCCATCGGGGCGGAATATGAGGTCGGGGTCGTTGTAGTAGACGACTTCATGGATCTGCCAGACGTCGAGATGGTCGGTTTTTAAGCGGCGAAGTGACTGCTCCAACTGCATCATCGCCACGTTCTTATCCCGTCCGTGGGTGCAGACCTTGGTCATCACGATGGCCTGATCGCGCTTCCCTTTGAGGGCCTCTCCCAGCCGCTCTTCGCTCTCGCCATCATGGTAGTCCCAGGCGTTATCAAAGAAGTTGATCCCGGCATCGAGGGCGCGAGAAACGATCGCGTTCACTTCTGTCTGGTTTTTGGCGGAGCCCAGATGGTAGCCTCCAACGCCAAGCGCGGAGACCTGTAGCCCTGTCTTCCCCATCGGCTTCATCGGCACTGGAGCCTGTGAAGTGTCCCGCGCCAGCCCATCATTTGGCAGCGACGTGGGTTGCTGGGCGACAGCGACCTGGCGCGCGGCAAATGTACCGGCGCCCGCAAGGGCTGCCGACTTCAAAAAAGACCGGCGGGAAAGGTCATCGGCGAGAGGCCCTGGCTTCAGGCCGGTCAGGCGAGCCTCGGAGGTTTCTTGAGGAAAGTCGGCCATGTTATGCCACCTCCGGGAAGGGCTTGCCGGTGTTTTCTGTTTCCTTGAGCATTTCCTTGACCTCTGCCGATTGTGTGTCCAGCGGGTATTGGTGCGGGAGCCGCGCCTCCGGATTGTCAAATTTCAGGGACATCTTGTAGAGCTCGAATCGACCGTCGCCTGCCTGCTTGCGGCAGCGTTCTCTCAGATCATTCATCGCGTCGTCGGTAAGTGGGGTGAAGCCCTGGGCGACCTGGAGGTTCTGGTGCAGGATTTCCGGTTTTTCCATGCCGGTTATCGTAGTGGCGACGGGCAGGCTCATGGCGTAGCTCAGGGCCTCCTGGGCGGTCAGCATCCCTTTCTGGATCGACTCCCCGTGACCCACGAGCGGCTTCATGCCCAAGGGGGCGATGCCGCGCCGATTGAGTTCCGGCAGTACCTGCTGCTCAAAGCTGAGGAATGTCGCGTCGAAGGGATTCAACGGCATCTGCACCGCGTCGAAGGGAAACCCGGTAGCAAGCATTTTCAGGTGAATTTCGGGGCGCTTATGACCAGTAAAGCCAAGGAACCTGACCTTCCCTTGCTCCTTAGCTTTGTGCATTGCTTCAGCCGCACCGCCCTTGCGGATGAACAGGTCCGGGTCATTCTCAAAGGCAACGCCGTGAATCTGCCAGAGATCGAGGTGGTCGGTCTGAAGGCGGTTAAGTGACTGCTCGAGCATCTCCATCGCCAGTCCCGCATCGCGGCCGTGGGTGCAGACCTTGGTCATGAGGAACACCTTGTCGCGGCGGCCTTTGAGGCCCTTGCCCATCCATATTTCTGACTTGCCGCGGTGGTATTCCCAGCAGTTATCGAAAAAGGTAATCCCGCCATCCACCGCCTGGTGGACCAGCTGTATAGCGGCGTCTTCATCGGGTGCGTCACCCAGGTGATGGCCGCCAAAGCCGAGTGCGGAGATACGCACGTCGGTCTTGCCGAAGGGGCGCATGGGAATCGCGGCAGTTGCTGTGGGCATGAATCTCCTTAACGGTGAAACGTTTCAGCAGAATTGGGGTTACAGCGATACAAGGGCTTTAGTAAGCAGAACTAAAATGTTTGAGGGTCGTGCATTTGAAAACTGGGATGCGCCCTATTAACCAGCATTTGCCCTGAAAAAAGAAGTTGAAGCATGGCTGCATTTACCGATGTGGAAGCATTGCTGCCACGGGAATCAAGGGTGATCTATTTCATCCGATGAATAGGGTGACGGTGCATGCGACCTGAGTAGATTTTATTGGGTAGGACCAAGGGGCCCGATGATTTGCAATTTGGTGAACGTTTCCCGCTGATCTGTCGATCTAGTCCGTCGATGTAGTTCGTCTATGCAATGAATCTGGAGACCCGTGAGCTGTTTAGTCAGGTAGTGAAAACGAAGGTAATCAGTACCACCGTGCTATTGCGATAAGCCTGGAGAACAAATAACCTTATGGCCACGTTTCCAAAATTGGAAAGCTTGCCGTCGAAGGGCGACATTGAACGAATGAAGATCGCAGTATCTGCCAGGTTCCTCAGCCGTAAAATGAAACTGATGACGTTGCAATACCAGGTGGCTGCGGCCACCGACCGCGGAAGAGTGCGTCCAGCCAACGAGGACGCGTTCGGTTATCGTGCCGAAGAAGGCATCTTCGTTGTGTGCGATGGGATGGGTGGGGCGGCGGCGGGGGAAGTTGCCAGTCATGCGTCAGTCAAGGCGTTCCTAAACGCGTTTGCCGACGATGACCTCGAGCACATCTCCGACCGTGCCAGCCTGCTCCGCGAGGCCATTGCAAAGGCGAATGACGCTGTATTTACACTGGCGCAGGATGATCCCCGGCTGCGCGGCATGGGCACAACCCTGGTGGCTCTGTTGGTCGACGAAGACCGCGCATGGGTCGCGCATGTTGGAGACAGCCGCTGCTACCGGCTACGAAACAACAAGCTGGAACGCCTTACCGACGACCATTCCCTGGTAGACGAACAAGTGAGACGAGGACAACTCACTGCCGAAGAGGCCCTGAACTCACCACTGAGGAACGTGATCACACGGGCCATCGGTTCGCATGGCTCGGTCACCCCAGAGATTAACGAGATCGATGTACACGCAGGTGATGTTTTGCTGCTCTGTAGCGATGGGCTTATCCGGGAAGTGGCGGATGGGCAGATTGCTGAAGTGCTTCGCAACGCGCTGCGTCTTGACGAGGCATGTACTGAGCTGATTGACGCGGCCAACGCCAACGGAGGCAAAGATAACGTGACGTGCCTCATGGTCCGCGCTGCCTAAAAGCTTTACATTTCCGGCCCACGGGCGGTAACTACGGCGCAGAGCTTTGTCAGGGCGCCAGCGGCAGGTCGGCTTGAGGAAGCTGCGCCCGTTTCAGGAAGTCCCACGCCTTCCGGTTCACTTCGTCATAGACATCTGCATAACTATGGCTGTGATTTGGAATTACATATAGATCCACGAGAAATCCCTTTGCCTCAAAAGCCGCCTTAGTGGCTTTAACTGTGTCCAGGGGGAAATTCGGGTCATGATCACCCACCCAGATTGCGATTGGCATCTTTCGCTTCGCCCACTGGAATAGGTCGTAATTTGCCGGAGCCAACGATCCGGCATGGACCGCTGCGGCAGCGAAGCCTTCCGAATCGATCAAGGAGAGCTCCAACGCGTAGACGGCCCCTCCCGAGTTCCCGAATAAATAAATGCGGCTGGGGTCGACAGGGTGTCGCGATTTGACCTGATTCACCACCTCGCGAAGAAAATCGGGCGAATCTTTATCGGACTGCCAAATCGCAGGGTCGTAGGAGTTTGGAGCGGCGATGATGAAATGTTCGGCCGTCGCGAGTGCCTTCCACGCATCGGTCATCTCCAGACCATTTCTGCCCGAGCCGTGCAGCAGTAGCACTAAAGGCTCCGGAGCGGCGTCCTCCGGCACGAGGGAGTAGTAAGTCCTCGGGCTGCCATCGAAGCTGAAGGTAAGCTTTTCGACTTTATCCTTCGCAACCGCAGGAATGGCGAGCAGGACAGCGCAGACCATTATTACCGCGTAGCCGAAACGCCTCATGCGATACCCTCTGGTACCGGACAGTGGAAAGTGGCTGTCTGTCAACGCTGTAAATTGGCGGGCCGTTCCCCCGCATCCTTCCTTGAAAAAAGGTCAGCGGCTTGGCAGGTTGAATAACTCTCCAGGTTGATTACATCAGAGTTTGGGTCGCGGAGGCGGAATCGATAGCTACGGATGGCGTAGCAGGTTTTCGAGTAGCGGGCCGGCGGGATTTGCTCGTTGCTCAGAATGGTCAGAAGAGAACCCGTGTCCAGGCCGTAGACGTTCTGATTTGCGTAGGGCTCGAGAGCGATAATAGCGGGCCTTGGTGGAGCAGGACTGGAAGCCCACGCAGAGCTAGCTACGACAAGCGGGGAGAGCAGAAATATCCGGGAGATTTTCATAGGGATACTCCTCCTTGCCCGGAAGTATAGACTCTGCGGCTGCCTGGAGCCACATCTTTGAGGGGCCTTTATGTCAGCCTGAGCCTCTTGGTCCCGATCTTAGGCAGTGCTCAGCGGTTGCGGCTCTGCATAAACTGACACGCGCCGGGTTTATGAAAAGTTTTCGCATCGTCAGCTAATACCTGCACATCCATATACCCATCTTTACGATAGTTGTTGCAACGACTATATTCGAGCAACCAGATGGGCCCGGATTCGGGAGAAGAAGCGCCTCAGCGTCCTACACTCCATCATCAGGTTTTCTGCCGGTGAAACAGGAAGGGAGCTGTGACCTCATGGAGATACGTGTGCGAAATAAGATGGGTACGACAATTGGATGGGTCCTGGCTGCCAGCGTGGGAATAGCGACTGCTTCTGCGCAGACAACATGGAAGATCGACCCGGCCCATAGTGAGGCGGATTTTGCCGTCAAGCATATGGGAATCTCCACAGTTCACGGCCATTTTGGCAACGTGAACGGGACGCTGACGATGGATAGCGCCGACATCACGAAGTCGGCGGTCAATGCTACGGTCGACACTACTACCGTGGACACAGGAGTCGCTCAGCGCGACGGCCATCTGAAGAGCCCAGATTTTTTCGAAGTGGCGAAGTATCCCACCATGACGTTCGTCAGCAAGCAGTTCAAGAAAGTGGATGGGAAGCTTCAGGTAATCGGCGACCTCACTATTCACGGGGTGACGAAGAGCGTGACGCTTGACGTGGAAGGCCCCAGCAAGGAGCAGCTGGACCCTTATGGCAAGACCCGCATTGCAGCTTCAATGACTACCAGTATTCACCGGCAGGATTTCGGTTTGGTGTGGCAGGGCCAACTGAAGTCGGGGGATGTCGTAGTCGGCGATGATATCAAGGTCGAGTTGGACGTTGAGTTCGTCAAGCAGTAACGCATGGACGATATTGGCGGGATTCTACCGTGCTTTCGTGCGGTGACCTCTCGAGGGCGGGATGCTGACGATGAAGTCGGCGCCCCGCCCGTGTTCCCAGGTTTTGAAGGGTCAGGGCTTCCGTGAAAAAGCTAGCAAAGGAGATCGGGCAAAGCCGTCCCGTCGACAGTCTTGAGGCTGAGGCGATTCTCAACCTGGAGCGGACCACGGATCAGATCCGCAGGAAATCGCAGCAGACATTCAAGGCCTATGGCCTGACGGCGGCCCAATACAATGTTCTTCGGATTTTGCGTGGCGCTCAGCCGGATGGATTGGCGTGTTCACAAATCGGCAAACGAATGATCAGCCACGACCCCGATGTGACAAGGCTTCTGAAGCGGCTGGCGAAAATGAAGCTCACGGAACAGAGACGGGATGTGAGAGATCGGCGGATAGTCTTAACGCGCATCACCGCTGCTGGCCTTCAGAAGCTTAAGGAGCTGGATCCCGGAGTAGCGAAAGAGACGCAGAAGGCACTGGGGCATATGACAGCAAGTCGTCTTGAACTTCTAGTGAATTTGCTCGAAGAGGCGAGGACCGGCCTTAGGACATAAGATTCCGAAGGCCTGTTACGCGCTCCCCTTTCCAAACCGGTAATCGTCGATCAAAGCCGCCACGTGAGAGCCGTCAGAATCGCTGGAGCAGCGGGTAACGCGGCCCATGCATTGCACCACGACGTCCTCTTTGGCGCCGATGGAATCAGCCGGCATGCGCAGGAACATCTCCACCTGGGTGTCGACCTCAAGCGATTTTTCGGCGAAGAACAGGACACCGCTGGCGGAGACGTTTTCGGTCTGGGTCTCGAACTCGCCGGAAGATGTGACCACCTGCACCGGCAAATGGACAGGGAACCTCACCGCACAACGTACATCTGAAGATTGGGCAGATGGGGCTGGCGCCATATCGCTTATCTCAGCTGGTGATTCTTGCTCTGTCTTCATCATGGAGCCTCCAATGCCAGTTCCGCACGGACGATGGCTTCCAATACCATATCGCGAACCGTCGGTGTTCCGGCGTCCAAACTGGCCTGCTGACACTTAATTCTTGTTGGTAACGGTACCGCCGTGTGCTTTCCGCTCACCCGGAGAGAACGAGGCCGACCCTCCAACCCACTGCTGGTCACGGTTATGGTCGACGCCCATCATCATGCCGCGTCCGAGTCGGATGAGGGAAATTACTGGTTCCATTTCGCCGTCCTCCGGCCATGCATAGAGTATTCGTATCTCAGCCTGAGTGAGGCCGAAAGGTGTATCGATTACCGGTTCAAAGCGGACACGCTCCTGTAGGAGGTACTCGCGGCGGTGCTCTATGGGGATGGAATCGAGGTCAGCATCGGAAGGAGCGAACTTGATTCCCTGTCCCGCGAAGGAGAATAGCGGCTTGAGGATCAGCATCTCCCGATCGGCCGGCAGCAGGTCACGTGCATCGCCTGCAAACCAGTCGTCCAGAAAGATAGCCCTGGGGACGGCAGGATGGTGCAGATAGGGTATGGAGAACTTGCTGATGCGAAAGTACCAGTTTGGATGGCCCGCCCATTCGACAGCAAACTCTTGTCGATAGTCGAAAGGCAATTGGATACGATCGCGGATAAGTTCATCGACGATGGCACGGTTATAGATGCGGTGAATTGGAACGAGCCTGTTTCCGGCTGCGTAATGGAATTTGGGAAGGCCACCGGCCTGCTTCACCGGCACCAGATCCCGAATGTCCATTACCCGAATGCCCAGCTTCTCGGCGGTGAGATTGAAATCGGGAAGTGTCTTCTGGAGATGGGGCTTGATTTCGGTCAGGACTACATTCTCCGGCGGATGTTTTCCGAGGATCACGCGAGAGAGGAGCTTCCAGAAAGTCTCTTCTGTATGGCCTCCGAGAAATGAGTTGAGGGTTGGATCCAGGTTGTAACACGTCCGATAAGCTTCGCTAAGCGCAAGCTGGTAGGCAAATACCGACGGGAAAGCCTGTAGTTCGACGAGCCGAGGGGAGAGGGTTCCGTCGGCCTGCCTGATGAGGCCGAAGTCGGCGGTCATGAAATTCGGGTGAGAAGACTCACCCGCAGCGTAGTACGCAGCCGGCACTGCCGCATCCGAGGCAGAGAGGTACGCAGGGTCCTGGAGCAGTGTGCTGGTGAGCTCCTGGCCAATGGACGCTAAGTTGTTTAACAACCCGGCTGTAAAGAAGCAGGGAGTTTCTGCTACGCGAAAGCTGACGTGGGTGCCGCTTCTAGCATCCAGCACAGCAAGCAGCCTGCGGTAGCTGGCGGGGTCGAAGCGCTTGTTGAACTCTGAACGCAGAGCAGGTATCACGTTGGCTCTCCTGAAAAGGACGGATACTTGAGGACACATGGCGGCGCTAAAACGGAGCCATGGGTCGGATTAGGAGCTGCGAGTGCATAACCAAGGTACTAATAAGTATCTATCCGTTGTTCCGTTTTGGGATTACTCTTAGGTCAGCGTTTGCGGTCCCCAGAAACAGTCCGGAACATGCAGGCAGTACAGCGGCATTCTACCCTGTGAACCTTGCGCTCTGAACTGTCTTTCTTCGCGACACCGATTGCCCTACTTCGCCTCTTATTGCGGACCAGCCTTAGCGTTTCACTCTATAGATTGGTTTCCCTATGTTCGCAGGAGACGGTCAGCAGCAGCGCCATCCTCAACTTCTTTCGTCATGTGCCTCAACTAGTTCCACAAGGAGAACCTCATGAAACTCATCAAGACAGTACTTCTAAGTTCGTTGCTAACCGGGACCGCCATCTCCGCTTTCGCGCGGATCAACCAGTCTTCGCCGACATCAGGCAATCCATCGTCTTCGCAGACGATTACCACCACGCTGGCCATGGGTGGTGAAGGACTGCCTTCCCCGAATCCGCCAACAAATCCCCCCGGGTCGAAGCCTGGCCTGACTCTCGCAATGGGTGGTGAAGGGCTGCCTTCCCCGAATCCGCCAACCAATCCCCCCGGGTCTAAGCCTGGCATGACTCTGGCAATGGGTGGTGAAGGGCTGCCTTCCCCGAATCCGCCAACAAATCCGCCCGGGTCTAAGCCTGGCATGACTCTGGCAATGGGTGGCGAAGGGCTGCCTTCCCCGAATCCGCCAACCAATCCCCCCGGGTCTAAGCCCGGCTTGATGCTCGCTATGGGTGGTGAAGGACTGCCTTCCCCGAACCCGCCAACCAAGCCGCCCGCCAAGCCCGGCCTGACTCTGGCAATGGGTGGCGAAGGGCTGCCTTCCCCGAATCCGCCAACCAATCCCCCCGGGTCTAAGCCCGGCCTGACGCTCGCCTAGTTAAAGGAAATGGAGGCCGTGCTAACGCAGCACGGTCGCCATTTCACTAAACGGCGTAAGATCATCAAGATCAGTGATGTATGCTAAGGCAAAGGTCACTGCGAACTTCGAAAGCCACGTCGATGGAGTTATCCAATATCGATAGCGTTTTGTTTGCAGCCAGCCTGGCAGGGCAGGTCATTCTTCTGCTCGTCCTTTATAAGCGAAAGCTATATAAAGAATTTCCTATCTTCTTCGTTTATGTCGCGTATGTTCTGGCGACCGATCCTCTCCTGATCTTGTGGATGCACCTGCTGCATATACCCAGCGCTGAGCTGGCATCCAGCCCCATGTACTTCCGGGCTTTCTTCACCTTCAAGGTCCCGGAATACATATTGGGCGTTGGGGTGCTGTTTGAGATCGGGAGGAATGTCCTGTTGCCAGTTAGGCGATCGTTGCCTTCTGGCTCCCTGGTGTTGTTCGGGTTATTAATGTTGGTCGGCGGCGGGATTACCTACCTGCTCGCCGCTCATTCAGCCTCTGGCAAACTGCTTACATCCATGGGCGGTATATACATCACTGTGGCATTGACAAACGCCATCCTGCGGATCGCCTGCTTCATGGTGATAGCGATTTTCGCTCAGATGCTGGGCATAGGCTGGAAAAACCATGTCGTACAACTTGTGACCGGACTCGCATTCTATGGGGCCGTCGATCTTATCGTACGCATGACTCACGCACGGCTCTCGTCGGGCGCAAATGTGGGCACTTACATAATTCAGTTCCGGCTTCTCGATGAGTTACGGGTCATCAGTTACCTTAGTACCCTGACCTTTTGGTGCTGGTCTTTTACGCGTCAAGAGGCTCCAAGGAAAGAATTCAGCCCACAGATGGCTGGTTTTCTGGTATCAATATCTGGAGCGGTAAAAAGAGAACGTTCTCAATTCGGCCGCTAACTAACTTCATATAGTTCGGACTCATACATGATTCTGCCTTTGTTCCAGGTTCTGATCACCGTTATCATGCTGTGCTACGCCGGCTACTGGCGTAAGCGGCAGGTAAACAGGCGCAACGCGAATTGGAACGAAATTGTCGCCCGGCTCAGCCCTAACGACTGGGGCTTTGAAGATGTGGCGGAACGTTACTTGTATGGCGAGGGCATCCGAGCAACTCCGCAGGACATCTGGAACCGGATCCACGGAGCTAAGGGTTTGTGGGCCATGTACCGGAACGCTCCGATCCTCGTGCAATTGGCAGACTATGCGACAGAACACGGCGAAGGGGTAAGCGAGGAGCTGCTGGAAGGGATCCGGACCGACGCTTTCCAGATCAGGCTTTGCGTGATGATTGCCCTGGCCCAGCATGTGCTGCGCTCGTCGATCGGCGCCAATGTCAACGCTCATCGCGCGACTACGACCTATAGCGTTCTGCTCGCGAGAATCACCGGATTATTCCAGGAGCACTCCGCACTTTTGTTCCCTGATTTCCTCCAGGCGATGTAGTTAGCTGATCCGCCCTCCCTCTTCAAAAGGCCTCTTGTCGCTTGCTTCGCCCAGAGCGTGAGGCAGCAGAACTTCTCCGAACTCTCCGTCACCATCGACCACGCCTCCCGAGCAGGCCTGCTGACCGGTGATCATAAAGACCCCTTCGACCGCCTGCTCATCGCTCAGTCGCTCGCCGAAGGCCTCCCCCTCATCAGCAACGAAAAACTCTTCGACAAGTTCCACATCCACCGCATCTGGTAAGCGGTCCCGTCCAGGGCCAACCTCTAAGCGCCAAAGACACCCGTAGACGCCGTCGTCGCCACTGCGTCCGGTTAAGCACCCGGCCCACAACTGCCGATGAACGATGTGACCATCAGGCCGAAGCTCACTCGTGCGCCACACCGCCGCCGCATGGCAGGTGATCGAGCGCGTCGAGTCGGAAGCCCGAGACAAGGAAGCCATGTTCGTCAGCGCCATACCAAATGACGTCGCGGGCCAACCGATTCCCGGAGGCGAGTTCGCCGCCGACCACGCCGCAGCAGCGCTTCACGACCTTCGTGCAAGCTTGCGCGCCGGCGACATTCATGCCGCGGACGCCGCACTCACTCTCCTTCAGACCCAGGCCGGCGCAGACGCAACCGCGCAGGTTGACAATGATTTGCAGGCCCTGGCCAGCGCACTCGGTCTCAGTAACTTTGAGCGCGCCGCGAGTGCCGCGACCCTCCTTCAGCATGACCTCGCCAACTCGCCCTCTGCGACCGCCTCGCCACTGACGATTCCCCTTGACGTCGTAACCCTCGACGCCACAGCCCAACTGGCATCGTCAAACGACACCACCAACAGCATCCCAAATCCCCAAGCATCGCCCGCATCGGTTGTAAACGTTGCGAACATAGTCGCGTTCGCTGCCCCGCTTCCAGTCCCGGTTACCGCCCCCATCCCTGCCCCCTCCAACCCGTCGATGGACGCCTCGGCAATCGCGATGGAAATTGCCTCTAGTCTCGCCGCCTCCTTCACTGCAACCTACGTCGCAAACGTCGCCGAGGCCGAAGAGGAAGACCGGATCGAGTACAACAACGAGCCCGAGCCGGTCGACGAGACCGTCGCCGCCGTCCCTGAAAGCGCAAAGCTCGACCTCACCGCATAATCCAATACAGAGCCTGCGCCACAACATAATGTGGTGCCCCATGCATCGCGCTCTTGCGATGGGTGGGAACACGAAGAGCTTCCCCGCAAAGTACTAAATGCGACCACTTCGCCGGGGCGTTATCGGTTCGAGAAATAATCACCCGCAAGACAAAGTATTCAGTCAACCGGCCGCCCAAACCTCGGGCAATCAAATCCCCGCACCACTCCCCGCATTGCCCAGTCCCAGCCAGACCCGATACACTGATGTGTCCGCAC
>DASWUZ010000058.1:0-1886 GCA_036401395.1 Acidisarcina sp. | reverse complement strand
GATCTCCGAGATGCCTTCGGAATGGTCGGCGGCGGTGCGCCGCTGGCAGCGGATGAATGCACGGTTCAAACGCACTCTTGAAGATGGACGAGTCGCCCCCGATGCGAACGAGGAATACCTGCTTTATCAAACCATCGCCGGCGCATGGCCGTGGCTGATGGATACGCTCGATGAGCGGAAGGCGTTTTTGACGCGCATCAAGAAGTACGCCTCCAAGGCGCTCAGCGAAGCCAAGGTCAACGTTAGCTGGCTCAACCCCAACCCTGCCTACGTAGACGCCGTGCACGGCTTCCTCGACGACATTCTGCTGCCTGCACCGCGCACCCAAGAGACCAGGTTCGTGGAAACTCTGCGGACGATCCTCCCGCAGCTTCAGATATTCGGCGGCATCAACTCACTAGCTCAAACCGTCTTGAAAATTGCCTCGCCCGGCATACCCGACTTCTATCAAGGCACCGAAATGTGGGACCTCTCACTAGTCGACCCAGACAACCGCCGCCCCGTAGACTACGCCCTCCGCGCCCAGGCCCTGAGTGCTCTTCAAGGGCCAACCCTCAGTGATAATGCCGGCGACACCCCAGAAAAGCGGGTGCCCCATTCATCGCCGCTCTCGGGCGATGAGTGGGATCGAACCAACCCACAAGACCAAATATCACTCTGCAAAGATTTACTGACAAACTTCCACGACGGCCGAGCCAAACTCTGGACCACCCACCGAGCCCTCGCCCTCCGTCAAACCCATCACGAAGTCTTCCGCCGCGGCAACTACACCCCGCTCCCCATCGAAAATGACAAGCAGCAGCACGCGATAGCCTTCCTCCGCCAGACCAGCAGCAAATCGATCCTCGCCGCAGTCCCCCGCTTCGCCTACACCCTAATGAAAGGCAAACCAGCCATCACTTTAAGCGAAGCCTGGGGCACCGCCAGCATAACCCTGCCAGAGACGGCACCAGCCTCATTCCTAAACATCTATACCGGAGAGAAAATCACCGCAGACGCCAACCGCACCCTACCCCTGAGCGAAATCTTCGCCAACTTCCCAGCAGCCCTGCTGATCAGCGACTAAACCGACTAACTCAGGTCAATCAGGGAAGAAGCTCGTCACCGGCGTCAGCCGGACGGCTAGTAACGGCATCAAGCGCCCGTGCGAATGCGTCGCCATGCGCACCCGAAGCGCGACGCCGGAAAAACTCCCCCGCACCCTCAAGAGTGCCAAGATCTTCAGCAGAAAACAAGCAAACCTCGTGCCAGGTTCCAGGCACCGCGTCGAGCTCGTAGAGCACGTCGCCTCCGTGGTAGAAGCTGACCGCTCGAACCGTGGTCACTGAATCCGCGTAAGCTAATTGCTCACCCTGAAGCTGGTGATGGTACGGCCACTCCCTCATGAATGCCTCAAGCAGCTCTCGCGAGACAATTCGTACTTTCACACCTCTTGGGAATTTCTCTCGGTAAGCGATGTCGCTGCCTCCAACCGTGCGGCGTTCCAGCGCCTGCGCTCTTCCGCCACCACAGCATCAATCTCAGCCATCCCCTGCTCCATCGGCACGTCCGCGAACGCCTTTGAAAGCTGGTCTCTAAGCAAATCAAACATTGCCCACTTATCTTGAGGGGCCACGTTGTCGATTTCCATAGTCAATGCTCCCTTTACCTCAGAACCAGCTCATTGAGTATAGAGGAAGGCGATCACGGGGCCACTTGCGGCAATACGTCAAACAAACAACGGAGCAAGCACCAGCGTCACCGTAGCCAGCAACTTGATCAGAACGTGGAGCGATGGGCCGGCTGTGTCCTTGAAGGGATCACCAACCGTATCGCCAACCACAGCAGCCTTATGCGGCTCAGACCCCTTACCGCCAAGCTCCCCAGTCTCGATCAACTTCTTAGCG
>DASWUZ010000057.1:0-2974 GCA_036401395.1 Acidisarcina sp. | reverse complement strand
ATAAACCGGCAGCAGGCTCACCGGAATCATGAGCACCGCGTAGGTCAGCGCTTCAATCACGGTCGACCATCCGTCAGGCTGAACGACCGGCAACATGCGGATACCGGCGCGAGCGTAATCTTCGCGGTGCAGCCACGCGATGGCCATGAAGTGCGGGAACTGCCAGACGAAGAGGACGGCGAAGAGTGCGACTCCAGGCCACTCGATGCGGCCGCGGGCCGCTGTCCAACCTATGAGCATCGGCATGGCGCCGGGGAACGCACCGATGAACGTCGCCAGGCTGGTTACACGCTTGAGCGGGGTGTAGATTGCGACGTAGCTGAACGCGGTGATGAGCGTGAGCGTTCCGGTGATGACGTTGGTGCGCATTGTTAACCAGATCGCACCGGCGCAGATGGCGGCGAGTCCTAGCAGGATTCCGTGAGCGAGGCTGATGCGCCCGCTCGGCAGAGGGCGGTCGGCAGTGCGGATCATCTTCGCATCGCTCTTGCGTTCGAAAGCCTGATTAAGCGCGCTTGAACCCGCTGAGACGAGAGCGACGCCGAGCAGCGTATCGATCAAACCAACCTGCACGCTGCTTATACCGGAGCGCATCGACCCGAGGTAAAAGCCGGCCCACGCGGTGATGACGACCATGGTGGTCACGCGGACTTTGAAGAGTTCGCGATAGTCGGCGATGCGGGTCGCGGTTTCCCCAGGTTTTGGCCCGTGGAGCAAAGGCTCGACTGGCGCAGCGGCTGTCAGCTTTACCTCTGTATGGACCAGGCTCTGCGCGGCAGCGGTCATAGCCGCTCTGCGTCGATGTTTCCGGAATTGGTGACGTTGATGAGCATTGGGACGAAATCGATGAAGGCTTGATACGCGGTAGCGCGCTCTTGGCTTCATTCAGCGTGCCTTCTCAATGATAGCAAGCTGTAAAAGTTTGGCAGTGTCGACAGGCGCCGTCGAGGCTCAGGGCGACTCGGACGGATGGACCGTGGGGATGATGGGAGCAGATTGCACGAAGTATTCGTCCAACAGGACGGCGACCAGAACGGCGGTGGGCACAGACACCATCGCTCCGACGACCCCTGCAATGGCGGAACCGAGCAGCAAGGCGACAATGATCGCGAGCCCCGGCAGGTCGACGCTGCTCTTCATAATGCGCGGCGTTAGGTAAGACGTTTCAACCTGAGCGTAGATCAGGTAGAGAACCAGCACCACCACGACATGAGTCCATGAATCGAGCGCCGCCACCAGCAGCACCAGCGCCATGGAAATCATCGCCCCGACGATTGGGATCAGGTTGAAAAGCCCCATGAGCACGCCCAGCGCGTACGCATATCGAATATGCAGCGCCAGGAACGCAACTGTGCTGAGTGCGCCCAGGATCAGCATCAGCGTGGCCTGTCCGAGCAGCCATTTACCCATGCGTACCTCGGCCACCGCTAGCGTCTTGTCTAGTCGGAGCCGCGGCTTCTCCGGGATGAAGGAGAGCGCCCACGCGTAAGCATGTTCTCCCTCAAGCAGGAAGTAAACGGTAAGGATGATGCCCGTCACGATGTCAAACAGCTTGCTGGCCCAATCGGTCAGCGATTTGAAGATATAAGCCGCTGAGCCCGACGCCAAGGCCTGCAACCGGGCATTAAGGTCAGTGACATTCACCTGCTGCGCAAAGGGGAGCCGCTTTAACCGGGAGAGGAGCAGCGGCCCGCGAGAGGGAAGCTCTTGGCTGAACTGACGAAGGTCCCGAACTACAGGCGGAAGCGCGAACCACACGAACAGGGTGAGAAAAGCCAGCGCCGCCACGAGCAGAAATAAGACTGCCGCCAGCCGGTTGGGCTTCCATTTGCCTATGCGAAGTCTGGTGATCGAGCTGATTACCGGCATCAGCACCACAGCAAAAAGAGCTGTCACGTAGAGCAGGAGCAGGACTTCGCGTACCAGCCACGCAAGCGCCAATCCAAGGAACAAGGCCGTTGTGAAAACGATGTCGCTGCGCCGAGTCCGGCCGGTCGTGACTACCTCACTCACCAGATTCCCTCCTGTTTTGGTCTTTCCCCAGCTACACCGGTCATTTGAATCTCAGGCAGACGGCTGATTATGGCCTGCGTCACTTGTGCGGGAGTTTGGTCAGCGGTTGCAACGGTGAGGTGCGCGGCGCGATAGTGTTCGAGCCTGGCGGCGAGTTTTTCTTTGAAACGGGGCAGGTCTTCGCGTAGTGCCGCGAGTAGCGGTCGCACAGGCCGATCGCCCGAAGCGGATGGTTCTTCGCAGCGCGACAGCAGGGTTTCAGGGGGTGCCTCAAGGAACACAATGCAGGTGTTCGGGGCATCTTTCAGCAGGCTCCGCGTGGAATGCGCCTCAAGGGCGCCACCGCCGAGGGCGACTACTATCTGCCGTAACGCAATGAGCTCGCGAATGGTATCGGCTTCCATGCGACGAAAGACATGCTCACCGTGGGTCTCGAAGATCTCTGCCACTGACAAGCCTGCCTTCTGCTCCAGGTGCTGATCGGCGTCAATAAACTGGAATCCAAGTTCCGCCGCCAGCAAGGGACCAACCGTTGACTTTCCGGCCCCCATAAATCCCACCAGGACGATGCGTGCGATCTTCAATGAGCGCTCATTTGGGCATCCGAAAGACCCGCTCCTCGTGTCAGTCAGCTATTCGTGAAGCTTGGATTCGATCTTTTCCCACACCGCGGGACTGGGATCGTGAAGAGGGAGCAACAGCTTGGCCTGATCGGCGATGTACTGCAGGTCCCGGACCAGCGAGGAACATTTCTCACACGTGTCAAGATGCCCACCGGTGGTGACGACATTGCCTGTCTCGAACATCTCCGGAAGCCGGTCCTGAAACTCTTCGCAGGTCATCGTGGCCTTTTCGGACACGTTTTTCAGGTCGTTCATGCGACCTCCTTCCGCTGCCCGGTGCGCAATAGGTCGCGCAGCTTCATGCGGGCTTTGTGGAGTTGGGATTTGCTGTTGCCGAT
>DASWUZ010000056.1:0-4683 GCA_036401395.1 Acidisarcina sp. | reverse complement strand
ACGTCGGCGCACTGACCTCTGTCACGCGCACGACCGTTGAAGTACGCGATGCCGGCGGCGACTTCGGTAGCCGCTGATTCGCCTTGAACGACGGCGGGGTAGACCAGTACGCGGAGCGCCGAGTGGCGGCGCGCGACAATATTCAGGAAGTCGCGAATGACCGCTCCGCCGGGCGAGGTGATGATGCCGACGCAGTGAGGGAAGGCGGGTAGTGGGCGCTTGTGTTCTGCGTCGAAGAGGCCTTCCTGCTGGAGTTTGGCCCGGAGTTGTTCAAATGCGACCTGGAGCGAGCCAGCGCCCCGCGGCTCCATGAACTCAGCGATGAGCTGCATCTGGCCGCGCTGTTCATAGACCGAAACTTTGCCGCGAACCAGGACCTGTAGGCCGTCTTGTGGACGAAAGCGCAGCAGGATCGCCTGACGCCGGAAGAGGACGACGGGGAGCTGAGAGTCGCCATCTTTGAGCGTGAAATAGAGGTGACCTGAGGGCGCGGCCCGGAGGTTCGAGACCTCGCCCTCGACCCAGATGTCGGCGTATTCCCTTTCAATATGGTTGCGGACGTCGCCAACCAGATCGCCCACGGTCCAGACGCGGCGCGGGATGGCCAGGGGCGGGGCGTCGAATGTAAGTCCGAGCTGGGTGCGCGATTCTTCTGGCGTTGAGGGGTAGCCGTTCACCACCGTGAGTTTACACCCACTTGTGTAGGGGCCATATCAAGGGATCATCGCTGACGTTTGAAGCGTTCGGTGAGTGTTGCGAGAATTTGATCGTGAATGGTTTGGATTTGGGCATCGCCGTCTATTACGCTGATGCGGTTTGGTTCGCGGGCTGCAATCTCCTTGTATTTTTCGAAGACGCGGCGGTAGAAAGGTTCCTGTTCGCGTTCGAAGCGGCCTTCGTCTTTTCCCGCTTGGAAGTTGCGTTCATTGCGGCGACGGGCGCGGGCGAGAGAGGCGTCGAAGTCTGGCAGTAACAGGAAGGTCAGGTCGGGCTGCAGCCCGCCGCACATAACGGCGTGCATTTGGAGGACGAGTTCGCTCCCGAGGTTGCGGCCGCCGCCTTGGTACGCTTCCGTCGAGTCTGTGAAGCGGTCGCAAAGCACGATTTTGCCGGCTACGAGAGCGGGGCGGATTACCTGGTCGATTGTCTGGGCACGGTCTGAAAACATGAGACCGAGTTCGGCGAGCGGCGCCATTGGCTCCCCCTGCGAGTCGGTGCGCGAGTCGAGCAGCAGGGTGCGGATGCGGTCGCCGATTGCCGTACCGCCGGGCTGGCGGGTGACGAGGACTGGTTCGCCGCGTCGCTCGAGAAAATTGGCGAGCTTTCTTAGTTGCGTGGTTTTGCCTGAGCCATCAAGTCCTTCAAATGTGACAAAGAAACCACTGGACATGGCGCGAGTTTACCAGAGGCGCATTACGCATTCGGCGGCGGTGATTTTCACGGAATGATGGCGAGGCATAGTCGGAATTAGAAGCGCGGTTTAGACGCAGAACCCTGGTCTCAGAAGCAAGACCTAGGGCACCCGCATTGCTGGTGATGGCATAGCCAGCGGCAAGTGGAAGTTGCGTCGTGGCCTAGACGGTTGGTTCCAGTCCCGTAAGGATTTCGAGGAAGCTGTTGTCGACGGTGCGGTTTTTTGAGATGGCTTCGGCGATGGTGATGCTCTCTATTTTTGTGCCGCGGAGGACGACCATGCGGCCGAATTCGCCCTTGTGGACTAGGTCGATGGCGGCGAGGCCGTAGCGGGTGGCGAGCATGCGGTCGTAGGCGGTGGGGGTGCCTCCGCGCTGGGTGTGGCCGAGGTTTACGGAGCGGGTCTCGTAGCCGGTTCGCTCTTCGATCTTGCTGGCGAGCAGCTCGGCGATGCCGCTCAACTGCGCATGTCCAAACGAGTCGACCTTCGTGCCCTTGGTGGCCTGCCCAGTGGCTTCAGGTAGTTTCGCGCCTTCGGCTACGACAACGATGCCATATTTTTTGCCGTGGTCATGGTTATATTTCAGGAGCGCGCAGACATGGTCGAGGTCGATCGGCTTCTCAGGGACGAGTACAACGTGCGCGTTACCGGCTACTCCGGCCGTCAGCGCGATCCAGCCCGCATCGCGGCCCATGACTTCGCAGACGATGACGCGGTTGTGCGCGTCAGCGGTAGTATGCAGGCGGTCGATGGCTTCCGTGGCGATCATGCAGGCAGTGTCAAATCCGAAGCATTGGTCGGTGCCGTTTAGATCGTTGTCGATGGTCTTGGGCACTCCAACGCCGGGTACTCCAGCCTCAATGAGCGCGGCGGTAACGGACTGCGTATCGTCGCCGCCGAGAGCGATAATGGCGTCGATCTTATTGGCCTTGAGGACGTCGACACACTTCTGAATCCCGCCCTCTATCTTGCGTACGTTGGTGCGCGAGGAGTGGAGGATGGTACCGCCGAGGCTGATGATGCCGTCCACTCTTTCGAGGGTCAGCGGCATGGTCATGTTTTCGAGTACGCCGCGCCAGCCCTCTAGGAAGCCGACGAATTCATCGCCGTGGTGGAGGATGCCTTTTTTTACAACTGCCGCAATGACCGCATTAAGACCAGGGCAATCTCCGCCGCCGGTTAGTAGACCGATTCGCATGAAACTCTCTCTCTCTCCTGGGTTGCACACGTGGCAGACCCTCAACGATGATACTGATTAGATTTGAGTTGGGAAAGTTTGGCCGAGATGACGCGAAGGCAATGGCCGACGCCTATTTGCGGTCCTGACTCGCGCGAACTAGGAGTTCGCCCTCTGAGGAGCGATGAACTTCCGATGCAAGAACATGGTGGTGCTGGTCTCTACCGTGGGCACCAGGAACAACGCCGTGAGCAACTGCCATTTGCCGAACACGCTGTAGGGATCGTGGGTAAGGGCCGATAATCCGAACGCGATTACCCATCCGGCTACAACAGCGCACAGTAATATGCCAAGTGACCGCCTTCGATTTGCGCTGCTCGCACAAAACACGAGAAAGCTGACCCAAATGATTGAGAGAACGATGGCAAAGAAGGGGTTCCAGAAGAAAGAAAAAGAGGCAGACCAAAGGATTGACGCCAAGAGCCCGGTGGGTGTTAGAGTATCGCGCCAGCCGTAACGAACAAGCGAAAACACAGTCACGGCCCACAGCAGCATACTGATCCCGAGTAAATAAATAAGGATGTTAGAAACCGTTGTGTCGCGTAAAAAGCCTTGCGTATCCGTTCGGGGCAGGACAACGAAGCATGTGACGGTAAGAAGGATGCCGCCGAGAGGCGATACAGCCGTGCCAACGATGGCGCGCCACGAAAACGCCAGTAGCAATTTCGCGATGGACAACCAAAAGCTCGATCGTGGAGCAGCAGAAGAGGCCTCTAGCTGGTCCCTCACGAGTTCAGAGGCGCGAACCGGATTCGTCACTTGCCGTAGCAGCCACTCAGCGGCCTTCGCCCTATCCATGACTTTCTTCTCCGAGCAAATTCACGCCTGCGAGTAATCGACGGAAGGCAGACTGAGCATCGGTGAGTCGATGACGACCTTCTTTCGTGACCGAGTAAAACCGTTTTGCCCGGCCTCCGCGGATGGGCGTTGGTTCACCGGCTCGTGCGCGAAGCACTCCTTTGCGTTCGAGTCGATCAAGCGTCGTGTAAAGAGCCCCGGGTGTTGTTTTTCGGCCCGTACAACACTGAATTTCCGCTTGGATAGAGACCCCATACGCAGAATCTTGGAGTCGCAAGATCGCGAGAAGAACGATCTGTTCAAACTCACCGAGAGATAAGGTATTTCCCATACACCCAAATATATAACAACTACATAATAGAGTAAATAGAAAAAGATGTCGGGGGAAATTGCGTCAGCACAGTCTCGACACTTGAGTGGCTGCTAAAACTCGTCAAACTCCGCAAAAAGCTCAGTGAGGCCAATTCTTATTGGGGTGTCTAGAACGCTGAACTCCGAGACGTCGAGCCAGCTTTTGTCGCGGTAGATTTTGCCGCTCCGTCGAATAGGATCCACCAGCCAGATGTTCGCGACGCCCATTGTGTGATAGTCGGCGGCGCGGTCTATCATGTCGCCGTAGGTGTCGTCGGGCGAGAGCACTTCAATGGCGATCAAGGGAGGATCGACGGGAACGGATGGTTGGGGACCGCGGGCCATTACGGCCACGTCGGGTACGCGAACCCGCTCTGGTGCTACGCGGATGCGGCATCCGATCACGGCCAGAAGATTCCAATCGCGGCGACTCTCCCAAAAACGGAAAGCCAGAAGGCCTTGGGCCTTAGAGTGTTCGAAGGTGCCGAGGTTGCGCTCCCTCACTTCTCCTTCGATGTAATCGCAGTCGGGACGGTAAGAGGTGTGGAGATAGACGTCGGTTGGCACGGTGGTTTGGGTCGACATGCCAGCTATCCTCTTGATCGTATTGTAGCGAAGATGGGGGACCGCGCAGGAAGCTTTCGGCGCGCGCTTCAGCCATGAGCAACAGCTTCGTCGTGGTAAAAGCGGTCGATGTCGGCAGCGTAGCGTTGGAGGACCACACGGCGTTTGAGCTTCATGCTGGGCGTTAGCTCGCCGGTCTCGATGCTCCACTCGTCCGGGACGACGTGAAAGCGCTTCACCTTTTCGAAGTTTGCGAGGTGGGCATTCGCGTCGCGCACAATCCGCTGGTAGAGGGCCCGCACCTCCGGCCTCGCGACCA
>DASWUZ010000055.1:0-13355 GCA_036401395.1 Acidisarcina sp. | reverse complement strand
TCGGAATTGACGGGTGAGGCGGGCTACTCGGTGCTCGAGCGGACTTGGTCCCGGCCGACACTAGAGGTCCACGGCATGCCGGGCGGCTTCATCGGCGCAGGCGCGAAGACGGTGATTCCGGCCAAGGCTACGGCGAAGATTTCAATGCGTCTTGTGCCGGACATGAAGCCGACGGAGACGTTTGAGCAATACAAACACTTCGTGCTTTCGTTGCGGCCAAAGGGCCTCGCCCTCGAGGTGCGGCTGATTCACGCTGGCGACGCGATTGTGATTGGGACCGACAATCCTTACGTCCGCGCCGCGACCAGGGCGCTGCATGAGGTATGGAAGAAGGACACGGTGTTCATTCGGTCTGGCGGGTCGATTCCTATTGTTGGCGATTTCGAACGTGGGCTGAAAATTCCCAGCGTGATGATGGGGTTTGGTCTGCCCGACGACAACCTGCACGCGCCGAACGAAAAGTTCCACATCGCTAATTTCTATCGCGGCATTGAATCCGTCATCGGCTTCTTTGAAGAAGTAGGTAAGTGATCGAGTCGTCGTTTGGTGGAGCAGGGAAGTGAATGCCTCCGGGTGGGTGCTGGCGGGCGGCCGCAGTACTCGGATGGGGACCGACAAGACGCTGCTTAGCTACGAAGGAAGGCCGCTGATCGAGATCGCCGTCGGCAAGCTGCAGTCCCTAGCGTTATTGCCGCGCATCGTTGGGCGACGCTCTGACCTGGCGCGATTTGCGCCGGTGGTTGAGGACCTTCGACCAGGCTGCGGGCCGCTCGGCGGAATCGAAGCAGCGCTCACAGTTAGTGATTCAGACTTGAATGTTTTTATTCCCGTTGACTTGCCGCTCTTGCCTTCGTTCATTGTGCAATGGATGGTGGCCCGCGCTGAGTTGACCAGGGCGGAGGCAACCATCCCCCTACTGCAAGGGAGACCGCAGCCGCTCTGTTGCGTGCTGCGCCGCGCCCTGCTGCCCTCAATCAGCAGTGCGCTCGATGAAGGCAAATTCAAGGTCATGCCCGCGCTTACCGAGTCAGGGGGCGCTGATTGCTTTAACGTCGAGACTGTCGCTCCCGCGCAACGCGACTGGCTGGCGGAACCTCCGCTCCACAAGTGGTTTCAAAACATCAACAGCCCCGAAGACCTGCATGCCCTCAACGGCTCCACGTCTCGTTGACGCACTGACATTTCCTGCATTCCGGCCGGCGAGGTAAGCTGAGTGCTGAGGAGCTTCGTTTGAGCAGCTCGCCCGCAGAAGAGGTCCCCGATAGCCGACAGGCCACTTCCCCCGAGTCCATCCCCGGCCCGGAGGTTGAGATTCCGGCCGACGTGCTCGCGGAGATTGAGGCCCCCCCAGACGCGACGGCCCCCGAGGTAGATCCCAAGCAGCCTTACATCGCGTTCGAACACGTAACCAAAGCCTTTGGCTCGCTCACCGTCCTCGATGACGTCAGCTTTTTTGTAATGCCCGGCGAAACGCTGTGCATCCTTGGCCGTAGCGGCGTCGGCAAGTCTGTCTCGCTACAGCAGATCATGGGCTTCCTCAAGCCTGACTCGGGCGCGATCATGATCGGCGGCAACGACATCGTCGGCTACACCGAAGATCAACTCCAGTTGCTGCGCAAGAAGGTTACGATGGTCTTCCAGAGCGGTGCGCTGTTTGATTCACTGAGCGTCGGCGAAAACGTTGCGTTCCCCCTGCGGGAGCGGGGCGAGTTGATGGAAGACCAGATCGAACAGGTTGTCAACGGACTGCTTGACATGGTTGGGGTCGCGGGCATGGCGCAGCTGCTGCCGTCTGATCTTTCGACCGGCATGAAGCGGTCCGTGGCCATCGCGCGTGCGCTGGCTTCGCAGCCCGAAGCGGTGCTCTATGACGAGCCCACGACGATGGTCGATCCGCTGATGGGCAGGCTGCTCGGCGACCTGATCAAGAAGCTGCGCGTGCAGCTGCATTTGACCAGCATCGTGGTGACACACGACATGCGCTTTGCCGAGAAGCTGGCCGACCGCGTGCTCTTCCTGCATGAGGGCAAGGCGCGTTTCTTCGGAACGGTCGGGGAACTGCGGAACACAGAAGACCCGATCCTCCGGCAGTTCCTCGATCTCGACGCGCTCGTCCTTCCAGAGGTATAGCCATGCTGCTGCCGGTTAACTCGCCCGTCCTACCGATGCTGGCCAAGCGTGTCGCTGACATCCCATCAGGCGATCATTGGATTTTCGAGCCTAAATGGGACGGTTTCCGCACCGTGATTTTCCGCGATGGTGACGAGATTCTGATCCAGAGCCGCGATGGCAAGTCCCTCAACCGCTACTTCCCCGAATTGATGGAGCCGCTGCTTGCTCAATTGCCGAGACGGTGTGTTCTTGACGGCGAGATCGTAATCGCCGCTGCTGGTGGCCTTGATTTCGAAGCGCTCCAACTGAGGGTCCATCCGGCTGCCTCGCGGGTGAAGATGTTGTCGAAGTCCACCCCGGCGTCGGTTGTGTTCTTTGATCTCCTGTGCCTCGAGGAGAGAGATCTCCGAGCTGACCCGTTTGAGACGCGCCGCGCCGAACTAGAGTCGCTTCTTTCAGACTCCGTAGGGCCTCTTCATCTCACTCCTGCAACCCATGATAAGGCTGTTGCTGCGGATTGGTTTCGGCGGTTCGAGGGCGCGGGGCTAGATGGCGTGATGGCAAAGTCTAAGCCGGTGGGTTACGAGGCCGACAAGCGCGTCATGCTTAAAATCAAGCATGAACGCGACTGCGATTGTGTCGTTGCCGGTTTTCGGTGGTACAAGGAGTCGGAGGGGACAGCCGTCGGGTCGCTGCTGCTTGGCCTTTATGATGATCGCGGTGCGCTGCAACATGTTGGGGTGTGCGCGAGTTTCGCGAAAGAGAAGCGGCGGGGACTGGTGGAGTACCTCGCGCCTTATCGCGCAGACGCCCTGGCCGATCATCCCTGGGCAGCATGGGCAGGGACTGTAGAAGCAGGCCAGCGCATGCCCGGTGGGCAGAGCCGCTGGAGCCAGGGTAAGGACTTATCCTGGATTGCGTTGCGGCCCGAGCTGGTCGTCGAGGTAGCTTACGAACACATGCAGGGATCACGCTTCCGGCACATGGCGCAGTTCAGGCGTTGGCGGCCTGATCGCACCCCATCCACTTGCACTTATGCACAGCTTGAAGTCGTTCCTCCACAGGAATTGATGGAGATTTTTCCCGATGGTCGCTGAGTACCGCTCCAGCGCAGCCCCTTCAGGGTGCGAAATAGTCGCGCTGCATCCATAACCGCGAGAGTCCCGCAGCGAGCATCGCGATCCCAACTATTAGCCGGTCATGATGCGCCAGCATATTTCCGCCGAACCCAACAGAGAGCAGCGAGATCGTGCCGACGAATGTCACCGTTGCGGCAACAAGTATGCTGATCTGCCTCATATCCCTCCGCCTTCAGACGTAGCTTCAACTTCCCAAGATTGTAACGCAGATCAGGATCGCCCGCTCCGGGTCAGGACGGCCAAATCCAGCGGGCGTCAGCGGTCTTCGTTCCCCCTTTTAAGTTGAGCTACCAGTATCTGAGCTACCAAGCGATGAGTTCTTGCGGGCAGGAGCCGTCCGCCATTCCCGTGTGGGATCGTCATCTGGGTCGGGCGTTTCTTGCCCGGGCCGCTGCGTTTCCGGTACGTGGCGTAGGTTAATGCGGATGCGTGTCCACGTCGAAAAGCGGCCTCGCATGGAGTCGACAAGCACATCATCGATAGTCAGTAGTGCGGCTGCTTCAGAGTGCCTGTTTTTCCAGCGCTCAAGGCCTGCGAGTGCTGCCGCTTTGTCAGGCGAGTTGGCGATGGTGATCAGCGGCATCTTGGTGCGGGCCGTCTTGGGCTTTGTTTTGGCCGGTGCGGAGTTTTCGGCCTCGTCCTGAGCAGGCTCTCCAGACCTGGTGTTGCCGGAAGGCGTTTTGGCTTTCTTGGTAGCGGCCTTCTTGGCGCGAGAGGGAGCGACTCGCGCACCTTCTCCTTCCATCTTGCGGAAGTGCGGCGGCCAAGGCGCGTCCCCTAGCCCTTCGGCCTCGTCTTTCGCAGCGAGCTCGAGCAGCTTTTCGAGAGAGCCCGGATTCTCATCGATCGCAGCATGAGGATCACCGATCGCCGCGAATCGAGACGGTACCGTGAGCACGGTGAAATCGGCGGCCTCGCAATCCGCGACCTCATCCCAGTGCAGTGGCGTAGAGACGCGAGCGTCGGGCAGCGGGCGCACAGAGTAGGAGGAGCAAGTCGTTCGGTCCTTAGCGTTTTGGTTATAGTCGAGGAAGACGCCGTGGCGCTCCTCCTTCCACCACTTCGAACTCGCCAGCGCTGGAGCGCGGCGTTCGATGGCGCGCGATAGGGCCAGCGCGGCGCGCCGCACTTCGGTAAACGTCCATCGCGGCTCGATTCGCACATTGACGTGCATTCCGCGCGAGCCGCTGGTCTTGGCCCATCCAGTCAGGTCCATCTCTTCAAGCAGCGATTTAACTTCGAGCGCGACGGCGCGCACGTCTGCCCAGCCGACGCCGGGGCCGGGGTCAAGGTCGATGCGCAGTTCGTTGGGGTGATCGAGATCGCCGCTGCGGACGGGGTGCGGATGCAATTCGATGCACCCTAGATTGACGATCCATGCAAGCCCGGCAGCATCGTCTACGACTATCTCTTCGGCGGTGCGTCCCGATGGAAAAGAAAGTGTAACGGTCCGGAGCCACGGGGGGCGGTCCGTAGGAGCGCGCTTCTGATAGAAGGCCTCGCCCTCCGCGCCGTTTACGAATCGCTTGAGGACGATGGGACGGTCCCGAATGCCGATGAGTGCGCCCGGCGCGACGGCCAGGTAATAGCCTACGAGGTCGAGCTTTGTGATCTGAGTCTGCTTTGAAAAGTAGAGCTTGCCCGGGTGAGTGATTCGGACTTCGTGGCCTTCAATCAGCAAGATAGCAGCGTCGTCAACTTTGCCCACGGAGACAGGCTACCCTGTTTCGTCGATGTTGTCGCGGGGTCGCCAGGCTTTGGTTTGCAGCGGCCCTGTCGCCTGTGCGGTCGGGCGAGCTTAGCTGGGTCATGTCATCTCTAGCTGATCGCCTCTCCGAGACCGATGTTCGTGTCGATTGAACGATGAATGGTGCACTGGTAAAATTGGATATATCAATCTCCAAAATTGGGCGTACAAGTGTATTTCAGGTTTTCGCAAGACGCTGTTCCCAGACTCTCGTCAACTTGTAACTCCACCTAAGAAAGCGGAAAAAGGTATAGATGGCCAATCCCCTACCTGACAGTGCGGTCTTAAAGAAGGTTGGAACTCCACCGCCGCTCCGCCCATTTTGGAAGCTGGGCGAGGCGGACAATGTTATAGGTGTAATCGAGCCCTGCTATAGCGCCACTCACGTCGTTTATGGGATGGATTCCGAGAAATATGTTCATCAGACACTGCACGTGGCGCCTCTGAAGAAGCTTGATATGAGAAAGGGGACCTTCTTTCATTTCACGCCACTTATAATTGATGCTTCTGTTCCGCTTGTACATACACTGAATAGAATCCCGGTCAATAAGGACTTTATCGTTTCATTTGAATTAGAGCTTCCGCGCTATCTCCTCCGTACGACTCCGGCGCGCATAAGATTTGCGATGAAGCTGCTTCGAAGCTCCCGCTGCAAGAAAATACTTCCGTGGAGCGAATTTGCTTATAAGAACGCGGCGAAGCGCCTGACAGACTTCGGCTTTGCAGATGTAATTCCCAAGATGGAGATCTTTCGGGGCGGATTTCGCGACCCCCTTCTAAGACCTGGGCTCCCACCACGTCCTCGGGCCGCAGCGTTCGGCGCGGAGCCGCTTACCGCCGTCATAATTGGCACTCACTTATTCCGCAAAGGCGGCATGTACTCCATTCAGGCATTTGAAAAAATGCAGGCGATGGGCATGAACGTCAGGCTGACAATCATAGGTGACTTTGAAAAACACTCCTATGCTTTTGGAGCACTTACTCCCGACTTGGATCGGTGGCGTGCACGGGCGAAGAGTCATGACTGGATAGACTTCATGGGTCCTATTCCGAATAACGAGGTCTTCAATCAACTGCGAAGACACCATGTATGTCTCTATCCGAGTCTTGATGAGAGCCTGGGATGGCTACAGGTGGAGGCAATGATGATAGGGACTCCTGTAGTGGCCAACAGGGTTTGTGCGTTTCCAGAGATCGTCGACCACATGCGCACTGGCTGGCTGACTGATCTGCCACTACAGGAGAGTGGACGCTGGGAGGGCATTGGTGCGCCTGCCGAGTTTCACAAGGAAGCCATTGCGAGAGCAGACGACCTCGCGACTCAAGGCATCGTCGATTGCATGACTTTGCTCTATAACAACCCCGCACTACTTGAGGAGTGGAGCCGCGCCGGACGTGAGCGCTCCTGCGCAATGTATGGAATGGAAGTAGCCTCGAAACACTTGGAAGATATCTACGACCGTGTCCTAGGTCGCGCCCTAAACGAGCTACCGGTTCCGCGGCAGACAACTCCGTCATTCTGAGCGCAGCGAAGATCTCCGCAGCTAGTCGTTCATAAAACGATCCGCGTGCGCAAGAACCTTGCGGGCGCCCCTCAATCACGAGGGTGGGTACGCGCAGCGTTCCGTAACTCGAAAATACCTTAAGCAGCATCGCCTCCGCGGCGCGTGTGCAATTTAACTCACCGTGACCCGATAGACTAGAGTCAGATGAAACCGCGCCGCGTCGTTCAACACTACGAATTGGTCCGAAAGCTCGGCGCTGGCGGTAGCGGCATTGTTTATCTCGCCAACGACACGCTGCTGATGCGGCCCGTCGTGCTCAAAATATTAAAACGCGGCGCGCTTTCGCTCGAACAAATGCGCACCACGGTCTTGCGTGAGGCCCGGCTTGCCTCGGCCATAGAGCACCCCAACGTCTGCGCCATCTACGAGGTCGGTGAAGAGGCTGAAGAGGCCTTTATCGTCATGCAATACGTGCCCGGCCAGTCACTCGACAAGGTCATAGGAGCGGGACCTGCAAGTCTACAGCTCGTGCTTTCGGTGGGAATTCAAATCGCCGACGGGCTCAGCGCTGCGCATCAGCTCAGCATCTTTCATCGTGACCTCAAGCCCGCCAACGTTATGCTCACTGACGGCGGCCTGGTCAAGATATTGGACTTCGGTCTCGCGCGTCGCCTCAATGCAGAGGACGCTGCCTTCGACCCCACGGGCTCTTCGCCGCGTGGCGAAGGCCCTGGACGAGCCACCTACACTGCTCGCGGCGGCACCATCGCCTACATGGCCCCCGAGCAGTTCGTTACCGGACAGAGCAGCGTGCAAAGCGATATCTGGGCCCTCGGCGTGATCCTCTATGAACTCATCAGTGGCCGCCATCCTTTTGCGCGCCCAGATGCGGACGAATTCCAGATCATCCGCGCCATTCAGTATGCCGATCCATTGCCTCTCACTGAACTGCCGCTGGAACTTACCAGCGTTATCTTCATGTGCCTGCAGAAGAACCCTGCGGAGCGCTATGGTTCGGCTGCCGATGTCCGCGAAGCGCTCAAGACGATCATGAAAGTCCTCGGCGTTGAGACGGGTATCATCCCCGGTGACGCAGCCGCTAATCTTCCCGTCTCGACCGCAGAGACAGACAAGCGTACCACCGGCCTTCTCTCGATGCTGGCGGAGCGGTTTCGCGAATCCGCCGAGACGCAATCGAAGCAGAACACCATCCTCGTCCTCCCGTTCCAAAACTTTGGCGCGGCAGATGTTGCGCCGCTTTACGGATTTGCATTGGCCGATGCGATAGGGGCCCGTCTGGCGCGGATGTCATCTCTCGTTGTGCGGCCCGCAAGCGCTCTGATGAGCATTTCCATCGCCCAGATGGATCCGCTTGCAGTAGGTCAGAAATTGCTCGTTCGGTGGGTACTCACTGGAAATTTTCTACGTTCAGAAAAAGGTTTTGACCTTAATTGGCAGCTGCTTGATGTACCCGGCCAAAGCGTAAAGGCGGGCGGCGCCATTAGCGTCGCCTCCTTCGATCTAATTGCGGTGCAGACCGAAATATGTAATGAAGTCTTCGCTTCCTTGCAAGGCGTGGGGCAAATGCAACTGGCAGCGGAGCGTAACCCCGCACGCAGTGCGCCACTCGCCGAAGATTTGTCGGAAGACTATTTGCAGGCCCGCGCCATGCTCTCGTCATTCCAGCAGCGCACCGGCTCACACACCGATCTGGACCGCGCGCGCGAATTGTTCGAGAGCGTCGTTGCCCGGGACGCTACGTTCTCGCCTGCGTGGAGCGGCCTGGGCATCACCCATCTACAGTACGTGCGCCACGCATTCGGGGGTCAGATGCACGTGATGGCCGCGCGCCGAGCCTTCGACAGCGCGCTCGAACTCGACCCCGGCTCAGAAGAAGCCAATCTATACCGCGTCTACATGCTGCTCTCACGCGGAGAAAAAGAGAGCGCGCGCCACGGCATCGAACATCTCCTGCTGACCGCCTCCAATGACTGGAATGTTCACCAGATCGCCGGCATCACGCTTCGCGTTGACGGCCTCTACGATGAGGCCCTCGACCAGTTCAATCAATCGCTCAAGCTGAACCCCTCAAATGCGCCTGTGATTTATAACCATCGCGCGCGCGTCTATCAATATCAAAATCAACTAGAGCTGGCCGATGAAGAGCTACAAAAAGGACTTGCCCTTGAGCCGAAGCACCCGCTACTGCGGACCTCCGTTGCCTATCAGAGGATGCGGCAGGGGGACATGCCCCACGCCATCGCCATCCTTGAGGGCGTGATCCGCGACGACGAGACCATGCGCATTGCCTTCCCCACATTAGCGATGTGTTACGTGCAGTCAGGGCAGCGGGAACGCGGTGCGGCGCTCATCGAAGAGGGTTCCCTCGCCGCCGCCGAAGTCGACAGCGAGATGGCCTATCGTCTCGCTACCTACTTCGCCGTCGAGGGCGACGAGAGTGAAGCGCTGCACTGGCTGCGTCGCGCCATCTACCTCGGCAACGAAAACTATCCTTGGTTCTCAAAAAACCCAGCGTGGAACCGGCTCCGCGGACACACCGACTTCGAACGCATTCTCGAAGACTTGAAGAAAAGCTTTCGGCGCAACCAGAAAAACTGGCGCCGCCTGCTCGAGCGTGTGCCGAACCCAGCGGTGGCTTAGCAAAGCACCCAAAGGAACTTTTCTGTTACACATGCACGGCGTGTGGAATCATAAAGCGATCCGCAAGAAGTCTGTTACCACTTGAGATGTTTCGAGCGGCTCTCGCTGGAGTAGAAGATGCGGGCCTTCCATAATTGTTAGCGCAACTCGCGGATTTATCCCTCGAATTTCCTCGAACGAGGACTTACTGACCAGGCGGTCCTGCTTGCCTCGGATGTACAAGATGGGGACATCTAACTTGCTTAGCGCCGCACGTGCATCGCAAGCGAGAACCATTTGAACGCGAGAAGACAGCACCTCCGGCTGGATCGACGAAATTGCGGTGCGTACTGTCCACTAGCGACCGAGGGGCATCTTGGCCAACAAATAGACGTCTGACCAGGAACTTAGACAGCTTCACTCGAAATAAGGGAGACCAGGAATGAAAGAGAAGTCCCACCGCACGACTCACGGGGCTAGTTACGAAACCGGCGCAGAGGATCACGGCTTTTAAGTTAGGGTCGTTACGCGCCGCGCACTCGATTGCAAGCGGAGTTGAAAAGGACTCCGCCAAAAGAACAAATGGTTCGACGCTCGAAACCGAGCGTCGAACGAGAGCTGCCAGCTCGGGATGACTAAGACGAGCGTGTCTCGGGTAGCTGACGACTTCTGTCTCAACTTCCTCAGGAAGAGCAGCGACGAAGTCATGGAACAATTCTCCCGTTCCATCCATTCCGGGGAGGAGAACAAGCTTCAAAGCGGGCCTGCCGGGCAGGCCAAGCGCCGGCAGGGATCCACTGTTAAGGTTGCAACTCTCGTATGTCATGACCGTGCGCTGGCGGCCTGCATATCTTCCATGGACACGTCTTTGATGTGGGTGGCGAGGTACCAGTGGTGGCCATAGGGGTCGATGATGCCGCCGGTGCGGTCGCCGTAGAACTGGTCTGCGAGCGGGCGCTCGACCTTCGCGCCCTCCTCGACTGCTTTGGCGAAAACACCGTCCACGTCTTCGACGTAAAGCATAAGGTGCACGGGGGTGCCGTTGAAATGGGCTGGCGCATAAGCTCCGATCTTGGGGTGCTCGTCGGCCAGCATCAACCGCGAGGTGCCGATCTGAATCTCTGCGTGCATGATGCGGCCGTCGGGGGCGGGCATGCGGAGGACTTCGGTCGCACCGAAGACTTTGGTGTAGTAGTCGATGGCGGCGGATGCGCCGTCGATTATCAGGTAGGGGGTAATGCTGTGGTATCCGTCAGGGATTGGCTTTACGGGGCTGCTCATGGTGTGCTCTCCTTGGGGCTCGATTTCAAAGCTTTGACGAGAGTAGTGCAAAGTAAAGCGAATAAAAAGCGAAATGTTTGCTGGGAGTCTGAGCCTCTCAGGAGGAACGGGATCGCGAGTGAAAAGCCCGATAGGAATTGGGTGGGCTATTGGGCGAAGAGGTCCTTTACGGATTGGATCATCACGTCGCGGCCTACGTCGGAGATGGCGCGGGTGAGAGGCAGTTGCTTTGGGCAGGCCTGGACGCAGTTCTGCGCGAAGCCGCATTCCTGGATGCCGCCGTCGCCCATCAGCGCGTGCAGGCGATCTTCCTTGAGCACTTTGCCGGTGGGGTGGGCGTTGAAGAGCTTGACCTGCGCGATGGTCGCCGCGCCGACGAATCCGGTGGCGTCGTTGAACTGGGGGCAGACCTCCATGCAGATGGTGCAGGAGATGCAGTTGGACAGCGGGTAGGCCTGTTCCTGCACCTGCGGAGTGATGCGTTCGCCGGGTCCGAGGTCGTAGGTGCCGTCGATGGGGACCCAGGCTTTGACGCGCTTCAGGTTTTCGAAGAGCACGCTGCGATCGACGGAGAGGTCGCGGACGAGCGGGAACTTCGACAGCGGCTCGATCCTGATGGGCTGGGGCAATTTGTCGAGCAGCGCGGAGCAGGCCATGCGCGCCTTGCCGTTGATGAGCATGGCGCAGGAGCCGCAGATTTCTTCGAGGCAATTGGAGTCATAGGTAATGGGCGTGATGGTCTTGCCGTCGCTGGTGACGGGGTTGGCGGCGATCTCCATCATGGCGGAAATGACGTTCATGCCAACGCGAAACGGCAGCTCAAACTTGTCCCAATGCGCCTCGGCATCAGGTCCAGCCTGCCGTTTGATCTCTATCTTGATAGTGCGCGTCGCGGTGGTGCTCTGGGGAACGGTACTCTGAGGCATTCTGTATCTCACTCCAATGTTGACATGACCTTCGTGTTTGGCGACGCGTAGTGGGCGTGGGGCTAGATTGCTCCCGCCTGGGTCGCGAGCTCCAGACGCGCCTCCTCGACAAGCAGGCGGTAATCGGGCATGAATGGCTCTACCAGCGCTGTCTCAAGCGCGCCATGAAGCTTCACCAGGGCGAACCTGTCCGCCGGAGTCTGCACCTCGACGCACGGTTGATTGGGATAGTCGGCCAACATTTCAAAGAGAACGAGGGCTTCCGCTCTTCCCAGGGTTAAAGTCGTAATGTTTTCAGCGACGCTCATCAGTTGAGCCTCCTCTTGCATGGATGTATCCAGGTTGCGCCCTGCCCCGCGCTTGATTTCGATCTTGATGGTGCGCGTTGCTGTTTCCATACTTTCTCCCTGTGCTATCGGCGCGCTGGACTCAGGCCAACGGCGTAATTTCCTCTGAAGACAACTCAGGAATTTCCTGGGCAAGTTTTTTCCCGCAGCCATGCTTGCGTTCATGAGCATCGAGCTGAACAAATATTCGCGTTCGCTTTGGGCCTTCCTCAGTCTGCCGGTATGTCTCTAGTATTCGTTCGCGCTCCTCGCACGGAGTTGCTGGAAGCACCTTCAGGCTCCGCTTCCTGTTTTGCCGTCTCGCCTCAGGATTTGCGCTCATAGCTTTCGTAGACTGCTTATTTGGCGGCGTCGTAGCGGCGGGGCCTTGGTTTGATGAATTGGGTGTCGACGGCTTCGAATTCGAAGCGGGGTTCGTCGGCGTCGGGTGCGAAGTAGGCCTTGGTGGTTCTGAGGAATAGCTCGTCGTTGCGTTCGGGGAAGTCGGGCTTGTAGTGCGCGCCACGAGACTCATCGCGCAGCGCTGCACCCTGGGCAATCACGCGGCCGATCTGGAGCATGTTATAGAGCTGGCGGGTAAACGCAAAACTCGTGTTCGCCCACGAACTCTTGTCGCTTAGATTGATGTTGCGGTAACGCTCCAGCAGTTCGACGATCTTGTTGTCGGCTTCTTTGAGGTTTTTGTTGTAGCGGATGACGGTGGCGTTGCGGGTCATGGTGTCGCCCAGCTCGCGCCATATCTTGAAGGGGTTCTCGCCGCCCTCGGAGTGGAGGAGTTGGGAGTTGAGGTCTTCTTGGCGCTTCTTCTCGGCTGCGTGGCCGCCGTCGCCGGTTGCGGCGGGCAGGCTCTTCGCATATTCGGTGGCCTTGGGCCCAGAGACGAAGCCGCCGTAGATGCAGGAGAGCAGGGAATTCGCGCCGAGGCGGTTCGCGCCGTGGTAGTTGTACTCCGCCTCGCCAGCGGCGAAGACGCCGGGGACATTCGTCATCTGGTTGAAGTCGACCCAAAGCCCCCCCATCGTGTAGTGCATGCCGGGGAAGATTTTCATCGGGACTTCGCGGGGGTCGTCGCCGACGAATTTCTCGTAGATCTCGAGGATGCCTTCGAGCTTGCGGTTCAGGGTGGCCTTGTCGATGTGGGTGAGGTCGAGGTAGACCATGGGCTGGCCGTCGATGCCGAGGCCGAGTTCATAGACGACCTTGTGGATGGCGCGGGTGGCCACATCGCGGGGCACGAGGTTGCCGTACTTCGGGTACCACTCTTCGAGAAAGTAGTAGCGCTCTTCGGCGGGAATGCTCTTCCAGTTGCGTTCGTCGCCAGGCTTGCGCGGTACCCATACGCGGCCGCCTTCGCCGCGCGCCGACTCTGACATCAGGCGCAGCTTGTCTTCGCCGGGAATGCAGGTCGGGTGTACCTGGATGAATTCGCCATTGGCGTAATAAGCGCCCTGCTGGTAGAGCGCCGACTGCGCGGAGCCGGTACAGACCACGGAATTAGTGCTCTTGCCGAAGATGGCGCCGTTGCCGCCGGTGGCGATGATGATGGCGTCGGCGGCGAAGGTGCGGACCTCCATGGTGCGCAGATTCATGGCGCAGATGCCGCGGCAGACGCGGTTGTTGTCGAGCACGGCGGAGAGAAATTCCCAGCCTTCGTATTT